>NZ_SELU01000095.1:0-13717 GCF_006861605.1 Pseudanabaena sp. UWO310
ATGGAAACTTCTTGTGGATTACACAATTTCAGGGTTACGATGAGACATGGGAAGGTTGCTTAACTTGAGCATCTCAATTGGGAAATAGGCTTACGGCTTATCTCCTCTTTATTTCCGATGAAGTCTATTGAGAGGACTATTTTTAGGGGAATAGTCCTCTCAAACCATAGAATAAATAAATTATATAATAACTATGAATATTTAAGTAGCTAAACATGAGTAGGATCAAACCTAGAGAGCGTAACGCCTGTGTAGTAGGCGTTGCGCTCTTCTAGGTTTTAAGTTTACTTCTTAGGTACTTATATAGCTATAGCCATTGTAGTTAAGACCCAAACGCCAAAATAGAGGGGCGGCGCTTCGCGCCGCCCCTCTATTTTGGCGTTTGGGTTTGTCCTAAAATAATTGGCTACCGCTATGCCAAGTTAAGAAATGGCTACGCCATTTCTTAACTTGAAAACCCTTACGAGATTTAGATTTTATAGCTACAGTCACTTGAATTAGGACAAATCAAACCCCAAGACTGGCGGCGCTTTGCGCCGCCAGTCTTGGGGTTTATGCCCTAGTACATTTGGCGATAGCTATAATTCCCGAAAGTGTTGTCACACTTTCGGGAATTGGTATTACATTATTGATTGGATTCAGAGGCTGGTAACTCGTTGGAGACATTGACCTTAAAAGCCTTGACTTCGTTAGCTTTAGGTAGGGTGAGAGTTAAGATCCCATTGTTGTATTCGGCTTTTACGCGATCGTTTTCGATCGCTACAGGTAGGGCAAAAACGCGACGGAACTTACCATAGCTGATTTCACTCCAATAATATCCTTTGTCTGATTCATCTTTTCTTTGAATATGGCGTTCGCCAGCAATCGAAAGAGAATCCTTTGTGACCTGAATATCGAGATCCTTGGGTTCGATATCGGGAAGCGACAACCTTAGAGTTAAATGATCGCCATCGTCCCGTAATTCACTGGCAGGAATCCAACCACCTTTGGTTGTTTCTCGTTCTTGGGGTGCGAGTTCGCGAAATAAGCGATCGAACTGACGACTTACTTCTTCTACTTCTTGGAGAGGATGCCAACGCAATAACATAGGAATCACCTTTATCTATTTCTAAACAACTGTGAATGTTAAGAAGTAGGGTAGAAATTGAATTGGAGGTTTGTACTTCTTGATTCACAGACTTATTATGAAATAGCGGCAAAGCTTTGAGGAGAAGGAGAACCGAACTTTTTGGAGTGGGTTCTCCTCACCTAAACCCGCTCGAATAGAATGGCGATTAGCACACAATATCTATAGCTACAGTCACTTGACTTACAGCAATTATCGATCAAATAAACCACAAGGAAATTTTTAAAAGCGTTGCAAAGCAACGCTTTTAAAAATTTCCTTGGTTTGGGTTTGAGCGCAAAGTGCTGTAGAACAAACCCAAGAATTGATTGGCGGTGCGGAGCACCGCCAATCAATTCTTGGGTTTTATGTCCTAGTACAGTAAAATCTGGCGACGGCTATAGCTAGGAGGATTTAACTGCATAGCTTTGCCGTTTGAGAAACGCAAAGATGAGGACAAGGAATGTACAAATCCCTGCTAGATAGAGCGGATAACCATAGGAATGGGGATTATTTTGATTGACGACGAAACCTGCAATGACTGGACCAAATCCGTTTGATATGCTGAGGTAGGAAGAGTTAATTCCGAGTACTGTTCCCTGTTCTTCGGGGCTAGAATTGAGGGAAATCAGGGCGCTGATCATTGGCTGTACGACGGAATTCAATAATGAGAAGAGAATACATACAACCACAAAGTAATAGACATTTTCCCAGATGGGCATTAAGGCGAAGGAGACGCTACGGATTAATAGCCCTAAAAAGAGAATCTGTACGATTTGTAGGCGTTTGAGCATCAGAGAAATTCCCAGAGTCTGCATGATTACGCCTAGGACACCGAACAGCAAGAACATCAACGTCAGCGTGTCACTATTTTGCTTAATCACCTGCAAAAAATAGGGCTGAAACGCAAAGGTAAACATATTGAATGTTAGTCCTGTTAGGAAATTAATCACCAACAAAATTCCTATTTTGGGCATATATAATCCTGTGATTAGCTTATCTAGACCAAGATCGAAGAAGTTTTGTGATTTTTGAGCTTTAATCTTCAGGGTCTCAGGCAGCAGGAAAATAGTTAGCAATAAGGCGATCGCAGCGATCGTCCCCGAGACTAAGAAAGATGCGCCAAAGGATTTACCCAAGGGTGTGTTGAGAGCTACTTTTTGGGCGATCAAACTGATGGCAGGTCCTAAAATAAACCCCAGCCCAAAGGCCGCCCCATTGATCCCAAATGCTTTAGCTCGGTTTTCAGGGGTGGTTACATCGGAAATTACGGCTTGGGCTACCGAGGCATTACCGCCTGTAATCCCATCGAGAAATCTAGCAAAAAATAATACGGCGGCACTCGCGGCAGTTCCTGCCATGAGGTTCGCGATAACTGTCCCCGCCAAACTAACAATTAATAAAGGTTTGCGCCCAAAGCGATCGGAGAGTTTCCCGATGATTGGCGTGGCAAAAAACTGAGCGAACGCATAAATGGCAAAAAGTAAGCTAGTCTGAGAATCATTTAACTTGAACTGTCTGCCATAGAGATACAAAACTGGGATGAGAATCGTAAAACTCAGGGAGTTAATAAAAGAGATGAGGGCAATAATCCAAAATTTACGATTCATTCTTAGGAGGCGATCGCATATAGTCCTTGTCCATACTACAGCGCTACCTCAGACTTTTATAGCTCAGTAACTGGGCATAAACCTAAAAACCTGTGCCGCCTGCTTTGAGGACAGCACAGACTGCTTTATACCAAATCACAAAATGGCTACGCCATTTTGTGATTTGAAAACCCTTACTGGTTTTGGTTTTTAATTCACAAAAGTGTTGTCACACTTTCGTGAATTGGTATTATAGGCTTTTTATAGCTACAGTCACTTGAATTAGGACAAATCAAACCCCAAGAATTGACTGGCGGGGCTTCGCGCCGCCAGTCAATTCTTGGGGTTTATGTCCTAGTACAGGCGATAGCTATACTTTATGTCTTAGGCTCTGTTTTAAAAGTAAACTCTGTGCCGTTGAGAATACGTTCGATATTAGAACGATGCAGCCAGATGATAAAAGCGCATCCTGCGGTGACAAAGCTGGCGTAAATCATATTGCCTTGCATTGTCCACATAAAAAACGGGGCGGCAGCGGCGGCGGCAATGGAGCTAATCGAAACGGTTCGCCATATTGCCATCGTGACTAGCCAAATACTAAAAGCAGCGATCGCCACTACCCAATTCAGCATAAACAAAATTCCTACCCCCGTCGCTACCGACTTACCGCCCTTAAATCCCAACCAGATCGGACGACTATGACCGATCAAAGCCAACATTCCCGCGCCAATTACCAACAAGGACAGCTCGTTTTGAGCGATCGCTTCAGCCTTGATATTTAGACTTGTCATCAACCAATTTGCCGACTGCATCATGTAAATTGCCGCCAATCCCTTAGCAAAGTCAGTTATAAATACGAGAATTCCCGCAAATTTGCCAACATTACGCCATACGTTGGTTGCTCCTGTTGAACCTGAGCCAAGCTGACGAATATCAATACCAGCCAACCGTCCCACTAAATAACCCGTGGGGAAAGATCCTAAGAGATAGGCGATCGCAAGCAAAAGATAGGCAAACCACATAAGTTGTACTTCATAAACAATAGGGGCAGCGCATAGGCTAAACCTATTCTCTAATATTGTGGCAATCAAGAAAACAATGTAAGGTTTGCTTAGGACATAAAGCCCCAAAGATGAGTGGCGGCGCTTTGCACCGCCACTCATCTTTGATATAGTCGCCATAGCCCAGAAGAGAAGAACGGCGCAAAGCACCGTTCTTCTCTTCTGGGTAATACGATTGCCGATGCCAACCGTAACAAAGGATTAATAGGATTTCTATAGGGCAAGTCCCTAATGAGAATTTATCGAAAAATTGGGTTTTAAATCCCATATTTTCGATTAAATTCAATTTAATCTATAGATTAATCTATGGAAATAGACTGGGGACCTTCATTTTTGCTTTCAGCAGAAGACACCGTAGTTGTTGCTCCTTGCTTTTCTAGCCAACCCTTTAAAGGATCTTGTTGGAGATCGAGCTTGAGAAAGCCCGAAACGAGTCCACCAAAAAATGCAACGGGTTGTCCTAGTAACTCATTGAGAATCGGTTTTAGCTCGTCCATAAATGCAGGTATATATTTGGGGTGATGTTTGCAGATTGCTTAATGAGGATTGCTCATTAAAGTTTTGTTTGATTATCTGTTTGATTCACAGAAATACGAGAACGTGAGGTCTAAAAATCCTAAGTTTTAGGTCACGCTTAAAGCAATTGTAGCCCTAAAATCTGGAAAGTAGATGGTTAAACTACGCATTACTACGCATTTTCTAGCAAGTAATTCCTATAATTTATGATCAAATCTGGCAATTTATCGCCATATCATAGTTAAATCGATCAATGCACTCTTACAAATTTCCTAAGAGTGGCTAATCTAGAGAATATTTTCGATGACCACGCTAAACCGATCTACTCTTCGTCGCCTCAAAAAACTCAAGCAGTCATCTGCGGTTTGGGAAGGCGATCGCCGTTCCTTGCCCGCTAAAATCCGCCAACCGCAAGACTCTTCCAACATTATCCCCCTTCATGCCCATAGCGAAGAGTCTAAACCCCATTGTATTTTGTGGGTAGATGGTTCGCAGGGAATGGTGCGTTCTATGGATGTAGTTGATTCAGGCGTGGGGCAAGAGGCTTTTGTCCGTGCGTTGTTGCAGGCCATCGAGCATCCTCAAAGTCCAGCCCAGCCATCGCTGCCCCAAAAAATCCTCGTATGCGATCGCGAACTTCAGTTTTATTTGCGTGGTGTTCTACAGGATTTAGATATTTCCGTCGAATATGTGGAACGCCTCCCCCTAATTGATGAAATTTTTTCCCATATTTTGGAAAGTTTCGCTGACAATCCGCCCATCGTCCCAGAGAGGTTTGCGTCAGCTTTACATAGCCAATCCGAGCAAATCTGGCGCAATGCTCCTTGGAATACTCTGTGGGATCATCAGGTGATTTCGCTCGAGATCGATCGCTGGGATATCGATACCCTTTATGCGATCGTGATGGGCAAGATGGGTTTAGAGCAGGGTGTCATTTTTTATCGGTCTGAAGAGTCTTTAGTCAAGTTTCGCCATCGGATTGTTTCGGGTAGCTCTGAAGATGAAATCGAAGAGACTTTTTTACACCAAGACTGTTTATTTAATCTCTTTGAAACACCAGATTTAGAAATGGAAGGCGATCTCCCCCCCTTTCCATTCCGTGGCAAGATGCGCTCTCTTCCCACGGCAGCTACACCAATGAAGCCGATCTATGGAGCGTTACATCCCCTTGAAGGCGGTAGACCCTATCTTTATGACGAAGAAGCGATCGCTTTGACAGTGGCTCTTGAGGCTTTGAATAAATTTTGGGAACAGTACCATAAGCGTTTAAGTACGAGTTTTAGCAATCTTTCGGGAACCTATACCATTTATGCCCCAAGCCTCGATAGTGATGCGGAAGAACCGATTAATGTCGTTGTCAAGACCATGCCCGATCTGGCTAATGAATTACATCAATTAGTCGTAGAAGATGATGAAGATGACGATGATGATTCTCCATTGATCAATGAGGATCTTTGGCCAGACAATGCCCTAATCCATATGATGACCATTCCTTGGGAACAGGTGGAGTTCTTACGCAAAGCCTCAATTCATCAGCAGCTCTCGGAAAGCATTCCCACGATTTTAGGCACTAAAAAGGGAGAAGGTTTGCCAGGACTGATGATCCAAACTTCACGCCCCAAAGCCTTGGAACTAATCGAGCAGATCGATGAATTCAATGGCATTCACTCTTTATGCTTCAACCCAGCTGAGGATATTTTTGGCAATATTTGTCAGTTGGGCTTGATGGTGATGGGTAATGACGACCTCCATCTATTTGGAGAATTTGATAAGGCAACTCTCAGTGGCGAACATCATAAGCGCTGGAAGCAACGAGCTAAAAATACCAAGGGTAATGTATGCGTGATCGTGGCGATGGGTATTACTGGAGCGTCACGCGGTAATCCCGCACCGCATCATATTCTGGGCTATTACGAAATTAAACTAATTGATGATAAAGAATTAGGCTTAGGTAAATTACGGGCTGAACCCGCCTTTGATTTTGATTTCTAATTGTTAAGTGGCTAAGCATAATTAAAACCCTAAAACCTGCGGCGCAAGCTGCGCGTGCGCCGCAAGTTTTAGAGTTTGATATTTAATTAAGCCCACTTACTTATGTATCAACTATCTCAACTATATGTCTCAACAAACTATTTACCGCATCCTCGATGCTAACCTCGATCGCGCCCGCGAGGCTCTCCGTACGATCGAAGAATGGTGTCGCTTTGGTTTAGAAAATGTCGATCTGTGCGATCGCTGCAAACAAATGCGTCAAGAATTAGCCCTATGGCATCGTGAAGAGTTTCGTCTTGCCCGCAATACTCCCGACGATCCAGCCACGGGATTGAGCCATACCAACGAAATTAGCCGCACTGATATCCAAGCATTGCTCAGAGCCAATATGGGACGATTGCAAGAAGCACTAAGAGTTCTAGAGGAATACGGTAAAGTTATTGATCCAAACTTGGGCGCTGCCATGAAACAGATGCGCTATCAAGTTTATACCCTCGAAAGCAAGTTGCTGGGGCATGAAATAGCTAACGTCGGAAAAATTCGCCGTCAAAAGTTGCAGGCTGCCAGTTTATATCTAGTCACGATGCCCGTTGATAACATTGTCTCGGTTGTTGAGTCCGCGTTACAAGGAGGGGTGCAGATTGTGCAATATCGTCAAAAAGAAGGCGAAGATAATGTTCGCTATCACATCGCCCAACAACTTTGCGAAATCTGTCATAAATACGATGCTTTGTTTTTAGTGAACGATCGAGTTGATATTGCGATCGCCGTTGGAGCCGATGGCATCCATGTGGGACAAACCGATCTACCAGTTACTACCGTACGCCAAATCTTAAACGCCCATGGCGGCGATGCCTCGCAATATATTATCGGACAATCCACCACCAATCCGCAGGAGTTAGCGATCGCGCTTAACAATCGCGTGGATTATGTCGGTGTTGGACCAGTCCATGCCACGCCTACTAAGCCCACTAAAGCAGCCGCAGGTTATGATTATGTCACTTACGCGACGCAAAATATCGAAATTCCTTGGTTTGCGATCGGTGGCATTGACGAACGCAATTTAGAAGAAGCGATCGCCGTAGGAGCAAAGCGAGTGGCAGTTGTACGGGCGCTCATGCAAGCCGAGCATCCCGATCACGTGGCAAAACAAATGCGATCGCTGCTCAGTCAATAAGTAATATCAAAGCTCAAAATGGCTACGCCATTTTGAGCTTTGATATTACTTATTGGGTTTGGTTTTTAATTCACAAAAGTGTTGTCACACTTTCGTGAATTGGTATAACTCTACTTTCCCAAACAAGCTTTAACCAAAGATTAAGACCAAATGATCGCACCAAAGGATATTCCCCAAATCTTAATCGGAATTCGTTTCGCCATTGCCCCTCTGCTTCTTTTGGATGCCTTAGATCATCAAACTACTTGGGGATTTGTGGTTGGTTATGTGATTGCCATTCTCTCAGATATTTTTGATGGCATCATTGCCCGACGACTGGGCGTTAGTACCGCCAAGCTGAGACAGTTAGACAGTTGGGCAGATATCTGCCTGTTTGTAGGTGTTGCCATCAGTACTTGGTTGGTATATCCCAAAGTTATTGTCGATTTTCGAGTTCCCTTATTATTGGCGATCGCGGCTCAGTTCACCCTGTTTACAATTAACCTCATCAAGTTTAGAAAACTCCCTAGTTTTCACACCTATACAGCTAAAATATGGGGATTAACGCTACTAATTGCCACAGTTTGTCTATTTGGCTTTGGCTACGCCTCAACTCTGTGGTTAGCGATCGCTTTCTGTTTAGTTAATAGTATTGAAGAAATTGTGATGACTCTTCTCTTACCTGCGTGGCACTGTGATGTTTTAAGCATCTTTCATGCCTTAGACCTACGCAAAAAGTTAATATAGCTGCCGTCAACTGTATCAGGACATAAAACCCCAAAGAGAGTTGCCGCGCTCCGCGCGGCAACTCTCTTTGGGGTTTTGATTTTGTCCTAACAAAACTGGCGGCAGCTATAAATAGCTCAAATTAAAAAGTAAAATCAGAGAGTGCCCCGACCGCTACGCAGACATTGCACTCTTCATCGTTTAATACCAATTCCCAAAATGGCGTTGCCATTTTGGGAATCTCAAAACCTGACTGGGTTTGGTTTTCCAAAAGTGTAGCCACACTTTTGGGAATTGGTATAAATCGTTTCAATTAAATCGTTTCTATAAGTGAGTGGTACGATGAAGCGGAATTTACTCCCCAAATTTTTCAGGCTTTGCCAAAGGAACTTCAAAATCCTATTATTCCTTGGCATTATGCTTCTTTTCTTTATCACTCCTTTAAGGGGACTACTAGATCGGCAAATTCTCTCCTCATATTTACAAAGCTTAGGAATTTGGACGATTCCTTTGTTTATCTCAACCTATGTATTGGTGGCAATTCTAGGTTTACCAATTACGATGCATACTTTAGCTGGTGGTGTCCTATTTGGGTTTGGATGGGGAACGGTATGGTCTACCCTAGCAGCAACCTTAGGAGCCTTGGGTGCGTTCTACTTTACGCGCTACATTTTCCATGATTGGGCGATCGCGACCTTTGGGAACCATAAGCTACTGCGAAAGCTTAATCAAGCGGTTACCAATAAACCCTTCAATCTCGTTCTATCGTTAAGATTCGCACCTATCGCCCCTTTTAATATCATCAATTTCCTATTGGCTCTCACTCCAATTAACAGCAGGATTTATACATTTGCAACTTTTATCGGCGTTATTCCTGGAACCGTTGCCTATACTTGGTTAGGGGTTTCAGGAAAATCAGCTATTCAAGATAATGAACTTTTCCAATTTACACTGGCATCCTGTTTCCTAGTTCTTCTATCTTTGCTACCCTTTGGGTTGCAATATTGGCAGCGATCGCGAAAGTTACCCTAAAACTTAGCAAAGTAAGGTTTGATTACTCACCTAGTCAAGGATTAGACATTGCGTACGGCGCGAAGCACCGCTACTCATCTTGGTGTTCTATCCCGATTGCCCTCCAGAGAATTATCAAGGCGATCGCCTAAAAACTGCTAGACAAACCTTCTGATAAGATATAGCTGAGGCTCAGTTGGCATAATTGCGAGAATATCCTTAATAATACCAATTCCCAAAAGTGTAGCTACACTTTTGGGAATTGAAACCCAAATCCAGTAAGGGTTTTAAAATCACAAAATGGCTACGCCATTTTGTGATTTGGTATAAATTAGGAGCGCATCAACTTTTTTACAAAAAAGGAGTATTAAAATGACTACAGTGATTCAATCGCCAGTGATAGAGACAGTCACATCGCAGCGACTGACATTGACTGAGTTTTTGGCAAGTCCTGAGTCCGATCAGAATTACGAATTTATCGATGGTCAGATGGTGAAGAAAATGTCTCCAAAGAGATTCCATGCTGCGCTTCAGGGTGTTTTATATCGGTACTTGGGTGATTTGTTTGAGGACAAAGGTTTTGTTTATCCTGAATGGGGGATAGTGCTAACACGCAATGAACAAGATTGGTGTCCCGTGCCTGATTTGACTTATATTTCGATAGAACGATTACCTAGTGATGTCGGTAATGAAATGTGTCCAGTACCACCTGAGTTAGTAATTGAGATTATGTCAGAAGGACAGACTTTTAAGGAATTTGTGGCGAAGGCTGGTGATTATTTAAAGGCTGGGATATTGCGCGTATGGGTTATCGATCCGATGAGCAGAACTTTCACGGTGTTCTATCCCGATCGCCCTCCAGAGAATTATCAAGGCGATCGCCTATTAACCGATGAGTTGTTCTCCGATTTAGTAGTGACAGCCGAACAGTTTTTTGTGAAAGCAGGAATTTGAAAATTATTGGCTTCTCCTATTCACTAGGGACATGATCGCCCCATACAGCGTTTTGCGCTCAAATCCAAACCAAGGGAAATTTTTAAAAGCGTTGCTTTGCAACGCTTTTAAAAATTTCCCTTGGTTCGTTTGATCGATAATTGCTGTAAAGTCGCAATAAATTCACATTGCTACGCAAAAAGCTGACCCACTCAAGAGAATGAGATATTATGGGAGCAGCAATAGAGGCAAGAAGTTATGGTTGCAATAGTTGAGAAAGAAAAAGTTTTAAGTCAAAGCTTTATTCCGAAGGGATGGATATCAGCAACTTGGGAGGATTTCTTGCAAATATCGCAGACCGCAAACAATGACAAGGCGAAATTTTACTATTTTCAAGGGAGTTACTATAGCGAAATGGGGGTTGGCGCAGATCACGCTTTTGTAAATACAGTGGTAATCATTCTGATTTCACTTTACTGTATGAAAAGCAATATCTTGGCTAAAGGCTATACGAATTGTAGTTATCGTAAAGTGGGAATCCGCGAATGTCAGCCAGATATTTCTTATTACGTAGACGATCACACGCAGAACGCACCTCAAAGTAGCGCGATCGTCGATCTTGATGAGAGTTTGCCTCCTGATATCGTGATTGAGATTGCCGATACATCATTAGGTTATGACCTTGGTGCAAAGCGCTTGCTATACGAAGAGGTGCAGGTCGGAGAATATTGGGTGATTGATGTCCAGAACATGAAGATCACTGCGTTCCGAATCTTACAAGGTCTGGGAAGTGCAAGGATTGTAGAATCATCTGTATTTGGAGGATTACACTTGAGTGTATTAGAAGAAGCTTTACAACGTAGCCGCGAGATGGATAACTCACAGGTTGGTTCTTGGTTTATGGAACAGTTAGGATAAAGTGATAAGCAGTTAAGCATAAGTAAACTTAAAACCTAGAAGAGCGTACCGTCCGCTACGCGGACGGTACGCTCTTTTGAAAAGCTCAATAAAAATATCTGATTATACCAATTCCCAAAAAGGAAGCTTTGCAACGTAGCCGTGAAATGAGATAACTCAAATTTGTGCATACGATCGCTTCAGGGCAGCTAACAACTGCTCAATCTGAATTGGCTTGCTCAGATAGTCATCCATGCCCGCAGCCAAACAGTCCTCACGATCGCCTGACATTGCATTAGCTGTCATTGCAATAATCCGAGGACGTGAGTTTAAGTTCCAATCTTCCAAAATTTTAGCCGTAGTTTCTAATCCATTCATTTCAGGCATTTGGATATCCATAAACACCACATGATAGGTTTGCGATCGCATCATTGCGATTACCTCTAGCCCATTATTGGCAATATCGACGGTATAACCCAATCGCTGAAATATACGAACCGCAACCTTCTGATTGACTAAGTTATCTTCAGCGATCAAAATCTTTAAAGGATAGATTTCAGAGAAACTTTTATAAAAGCTATTCAATTCGCGATCGCTATTTAGATCGCTATTTAGATCGCTATTTACCTGTACAATAGAGCTTTCCTGAGTTAAGAGTTGGGCATTAATTTCTTCATAGGTAATCGGCTCTACAACTTCGATGGACAAATGTAAATTGAAACAGCTACCCAAACCGATTTCGCTCTTTACCGTAATTTCCCCTCCCAACATACGCGCAATTTTTTGACTAATCGCTAATCCCAACCCCGTACCCTGAGATTTAAGCTTATTCTCTCCCAATTGTTCAAAGGGCAGAAAAATCTTATCTAACTTCTCCGCATCCATTCCTACTCCTGTATCTAAAACTTCAAATAGTAGGTATGCAATCTCCATCGGATTAGATATAGCATTAGACATAGTATTAGATATAGAATTGGCAGAATAGGCGAGCTGATTAGTATTCGTCGGATCTGTAGGATCCATAAAATGGGAATCCGTTAAGGCATTAATAGTTAGATTGCGATCGCGAATTCTCCTAACCCGAAATGTTACTTTCCCTTTGTCCGTAAACTTTACAGCATTACCGAGCAGGTTGAAGAGAATTTGCTTTAGTCGCTTGATATCCGTATGGACGATTTGGGGCAGATCGGGCGCAAAGTCACAAATTAATTCGATATTCTTATTGTTTGCGGAAAACTGGAAACTCTCACCCACCTCCTGTATTAACTCCAGTAATTTATAATTCATCGGTTGAATTTCCATCTTTCCAGCTTCAATTTTGGAAATATCGAGGATATCTTCAATTAAAGACAGCAGGTGATATCCCGAATTATAGATAATCTGTAGGTCTGCCTTATGTTGGGGTGAAATTTCTACTTCATCCTGAAGCAGTTGAGAGATGCCAATAATTGCATTGAGCGGGGTACGTAGCTCATGGCTCATATTAGTCAGAAATTTACTTTTCGACTGATTTGCCTCCTCAGCTATCTGTTTAGCTTGCCTGAGTTTACGGTTGCTCTCGATCAACAATTGCGACTTGTGAATCAGTTCCATTTGAGACTTTTTTAAATGATTGCTACTACGCCGATGTTCGTCAATTGTCCCTGCAAGAATTAACGTAAATGAGACGGTGGCAACGATAAAACTTTGTAATAGCAGTAAGGATTCATAGATGCTTTCCCTTGCGAAAGAACCCGTTCCCCTCAATGTTCCTATAATGGCAATCACAGACACCAAAAATATCAAATTAGTGGCTGCGAAATGTCCAAAACGAAAAGTAGCCCAAACTAAACAGGGAAGAATTAGATACTCAATGGGATAAATACCGTTAAAAGCGATCGCAGAGATGGTTAATATAGCCGCCACAATCATCAAGGCTTCGATCAGGTGTTGCAGTTTGACAAGGCGATCGCGTTTTTTGCGGAGGTAACTGAAGAACTTGGAATGGGCAATCTCACTCCAACTTAACAAAGTAGGGGTTAAGACAAAAATCCCCGTAACATTAGATATCCACCAAGTTAGCCAGACCCCAAAATAATTAGTCCAAGTCACATTCCCCCCCAAACATAGAGCGGTTACGCCTGTAGTCGCATTGAGCATGGCTCCCACCAGCCCAGCCAGCCAAAAGAACAGGGCAACATTCCGAAAGTTTCTAAGCGGACTTTCCCGCCCAATGGCACGCCGTAAAAGGTAGCTCCCCAAGCCAATACCTGTGGTCGTACCGATCGCAATCATGGCTACTTGGGAAACGGATTGCAGGATATGGAAAAAACTATCTGTTTTAATAAAAGCCCAAATATTTGCTAAAAAAGAGCCTAGCAAAACACCGAGAAGTAAGCGATCGCCAAATAACAAAATTGCCGCAGAAGCGAACCCATCGGGAAACCAAACAGGTGTGACAGATTGAGGAGTGGAGACGACATGACGGCATACTTCGGCAAGCCCATAATAGCCCAGTGCAACAATCGCAATACCAATACAGTTAATAAAGTTTTTGCGAATAGATTTGGATTGGAAGAATTGCAAGGGAACTCTTAACAAATTATCTGTCATGCCTATTAAGTCCCATTCAGAAATTGTTTTAAGTAGCTAAGTAAACTTAAAACCCAGAGGAGCGTACCGCCCGCTATGCGGGCGGTACGCTCCCTAGCTTTAGTTTTTAATTATGCTTAGTTACTTACCAATATAAGCG
>NZ_SELU01000096.1:0-13485 GCF_006861605.1 Pseudanabaena sp. UWO310
GAATGACGGCTATAGCTAAAGCATCTAAACTTTTATTCAAAGATTTAGTCGATATGCTGACTTAAAAAAAGTGCGATCGCTATTTTAGCGATCGCTTAAAAAATTGGAAGAATCTGCTAGAGTGAAAGTTCAAGAATATATCCAAGAAGATGGCTCAAACCCCTATCAGAAATGGTTCGATAATCTAGATGCGATCGCTGCGGCAAAAGTGATAAGAAAAAATGACAACTATCCCCCTAACACGAGACTTTAAAGAAACAGTTAATGCAAGAGTCCAAAGAGATTCCGCATTTGCCGCAGCTTTACTTGATGAAGCTATTTCCCTTTTTCTCAATGGCGAACCAAAAACTGCAAGACTTATATTGAGAGATCTGGTCAATGCAACCATCGGATTTGAAGAACTAGCGATCGCCACATCTAAACCTAGCAAAAGCCTTCATAGAATGCTCTCTGCAAAAGGAAATCCCACAATGGATAATCTCACTGCCATTCTCAAAGTCTTGCGTCAAACTCTTCAAGTCGATATCAAAGTACGGACTGTTGCTTCCGCTTAAAATATCTGCCACAAAAATCTCAGATCGTTACAAAAATTACAAATCTACTGGGGCTTTTGTAGCGATCTACTAGCAACAGGTATAATTGCTTGCATAGTGATTTGGTGACTGCGTTGATTGCTATTTATCCAGGTAGTTTCGATCCGATTACCTTTGGGCATCTCGATATTATTAAACGCGGCAGTCATCTCTTCGATCGCGTGATAGTTGCGGTTTTACGAAATCCCAATAAAACGCCTCTATTTACGATGGAGGAAAGAATGTTACAGATTCGCGAAGCAACCCAGTATCTCGACAATGTTGATGTTGATACCTTTACGGGTTTAACCGTCACCTATGCCCATCTCAAACAAGCACAGGTTTTAATTAGAGGCTTGCGGGCCGTTTCAGATTTTGAATTGGAACTGCAAATGGCGCATACCAATAAGACCTTGGCAAATGACATTGAGACGGTTTTTCTATCTACTTCCAATGAATATAGTTTTTTGAGTAGTAGTGTAGTGCGGGAAATTGCTCGCTTTGGTGGCGAAATCGGGCATCTGGTAACCCCGCAAGTAGCGATCGCCTTAAGACAAAAATTTCAACAATAAGTCGATCGTACTATTGCAGTTTTCATTTTGCCTACAGCAAAATGAAAACTCTAGAACTAAAAGCTGAGTGGCGGCGCTTCGCGCCGCCACTCAGCTTTTAGTTCTAGATTGAGCCTAGAATTGATAGCCGAGGCTGAAATATAAGGACTGCTCCTGCACGTTAGTACCGCGATCGCTGAGGTTGACAAAGGGAATGGCGAAATCCAAACGCAAATTTAGGCGCTCCACTGGCGTGTATAGAAACCCGACACCACCGCCAGCCAAGAAGTTTTGCGCGGGCAGGGTATTGGGATTTTTAGCGTTATTCCACACACCACCAGCATCTAGAAAGGGGATAATTTGCAGGACTGGCGCACCTTGGTCGTTGCGAACGATGGTATTGCGATTCTCTAACGAAAATCGAATGCCATTATCGCCAGATCGGGCATTTTGACGAAAACCACGCAGGGACTGACCGCCTCCAATAATAAACTGTTGCGAAGGCAGCAAGGGATCGGCAGATAGTTGGGCATCCAATGAGGCGATCAGCAAAGAGTCCGTACCTAAGACTTGCAAGCGCTGCACCTGTCCGAGCCAGCTAAAAAACGAGCCGCTAGGGGTAGTGACATAGGTCGAACCGAATAGCCCTGTACCGAGATTGAACTGCGATCGCAACGCCCAAGTACCTGAAAGGTCACGCAGGGTATAGTCCTGCCCGAAGCGAACTACGCTGGTTCTGCTAACGCCATTAGCATCGGGACCAGTACCAAAGGGCGTAGCGAGATCGTTAAAGGAAAATGTTTGCCCGTTTTGATAGTTATAGCCCAAGGTCAGGGCAAATTCTTCGATGCTCGATCGCCATAAGGGTTGTCGAAAACTGACATCGTACTGAGCGTTATTACCATTGATGTTAAATACATCAAAAGGAGTTTGGGTGATGCGGAAATTACTAGGCGAATATTGCAGCGTCAGAGTTCCATTCATGGGATTGAGCGGCAAATTATAGGAAAAGCTATATTGATTTGAGCCTCCCGTCGTAGTTCGGTAATAGGCTGCCGAAAGGGTATCGCCATTGCCCGTGACATTGCGATAGAGTAATCCCACGCCCAAGCGTTCCGCACCTACCGCAGGGGGAGAGTAGTTATCGAAGCTACCAAATCCGCCAAATTGATTGGATTCTTCTACTTTTACAGAGAGAATACTGCTATCGGGCTGGCTCCCTGCTTTCAGGCTTGCCTCAACATTCTTAAAAATTGGGTCTGCTCGCAGCAATCGCAACTGGTCTTCGATTTTAGCGGTATTGGCGGGAATGCCCACGCCTAACTCAAGGCGCGATCGCACATAATCGGGATTAGTATTGTTTAAGCCTTGAATTTCGATCTTTTCAATTCTGCCTTCAATTACGCGAATGGTGACAACTCCATCGACAATTTGATTGGAATCAACTTCGGCGCGAGATGTTGTATAGCCGCGATCGGCATAAAGTTGGGATATCGATCGCGCAGCTTTTTGGATTTCGGCGGCGGATACTTGTTTGCCTTCAAGGGTTGCGGATATTTTGGCGATCTCGCTGCTGAAGTCGGCATTGTCTGATAGGGTGCTGCCGATGACATTAACCTTTTTGATAGCGATCGCCTGTGCGACTAATGGGGGTGATGCGGGCGCTGGCGCGATTTCATTCCCTACTGAATTGGAACTTTTGGGAGTATTAAGGAAATGGATATCTTTTTGTTCTAAAGCCGATGCTTCCATGAGGCATGAGTTGCAACCAATAGCGGCAAGGAGAGAAAAACTCGACAATGTAACAATAAGGGGGGTGAAGGCTTTGGGGCTATTCATTTTGATTTTCTATTTGATCTTCTATTTGATTTTCTAAATTAAGTTGGCAGGTATATCTGTCTGCATTTCAAGGGTTAGATCCCCCCCAGCCCCCCTTAAAAAGGGGGGAGAATTTTCTTCTTCCCCCTTTTTAAGGGGGATTGAGGGGGATCAAGACAATTCTTAAATGGGGTCAAGGGGAATTGAGGGGGATCTAGACAATTCTTAAATGGGTTTTAAGAATATGTTTATTTGAAGGCGATGGGAATTGGTTGCAATTCATTCGCGGACGATCGCAAACTAGCTCACCATTATTTAGAGATAGTGGTAAGACATTTTTGATCGAGAATTCCACTGGAATTTTGCGAACAATCAGTATGATGCCCATCAACTTTCTTATCTGCGGCATCCTGCCATGGCGCTTTGTAGGTGTTTGTTGACAAGAAAGCGTTGGTAATCGTGATGGGATTAGATGTAACGGGAGCCTTGGAGGCGATCGCGCCGCTAATCGTAAAAGTGCCTAGACTAGTTGGCAAGGATTGCAAACTTGCGATACCTGAGGCATCGGTAGTGGTGGTGTAGGATGTCGTTTCTCCTGAAGAAGAAGTAACGGTAACCGTGATGGGAATATTCGGAATTGGGGTATTGGAATTGTTTTCCGTAAGCTGAAAGCCCTTGTTACCGTTCACAGGCGAAATAGTATAGCCCTGCACTTCTACTGCGCCGATGTCAACCACTCCTCCCACAATGCGGCTGTAGCCTCTTTGGTCTGCGGTTGCGGTTACATTATTTCCTGCATTGATGACGGGGCTAGTGGGCTTAGGCAATTGGGTTTGTGTACTGCCGCCATAGTTGCCGAGGGGTAAAAGTTGCGGATCGAGGCGGTTGCTGGCATTGCCCAAGAGTGTGCTGGTCGTGAAGCCCGTACTGCCTGTAGTATCACCGATGAGATTGTTGCCATTATCGACAAACGCGCCCCATACATCGGGGCTAAGCGTTCCCGTGCCTGAATTATTTTTAGTATCAAAGTTGGCAGCGATGATCGTATTGGCAAGGCTGACCGTGCCAAAGTAGTTGAGGATACCACCACCAGTATTGTAAGGTTGAGCAGTTGATGAATTGGCTGAGTTATTGCTAATCGTACTGCTGTTAACTGTTAACGTACTGCCAACATTAAAGATAGCACCACCGCCAAATACAGCAGAATTGCCAGACAGAGTGCTATTGATTATTGATGCTGTGCCATACATGAAAATAGCCCCACCATAAAAACCAGCAGAATTGCCAGACAGGGTACTGTTAGTAATATCCAAGGTGGAACTATTGTTGTAAATAGCCCCACCATAACCATCCGTAGAATTGCCAGCTAGGGTACTATTGCTGATGGATATTGGGGCAAAGGCGTAAATAGCCCCAGCACCAGATTGACCATAATTACCAGACAGGGTGCTATTGCTAATATTTATCGCACCACCTTGAGCAACAATCGCACCGCCAACATTAGCAGCATTGCCAGACAGGGTGCTGTTGGTAATATTTAGTATGGTGTTAACGCTGTAAATAGCACCGCCAAGACTAGCATTATTGCCAGACAGATTGCTGTTGCTAATATTTACCGTGCCACCACCACTGTAAATAGCGCCTCCATATATACCACCATAATTGCCAGACAGGTTACTGTTGCTAATATTTATCGTGCCATTGTTATAGTTGACAATAGCACCACTAGCAAGAGAATTGCCATTCTGAATAGTCAAATCGTTGAAGGAGACAGTAGGAGAACCAGTGATGTAGAAAATTCCGTTGTTCCCATTTAAGCTCCCATCAATAACCGTATTTGTCTTGCCATTTCCATTAATCGCGAGGCTGTTAGCAAAGATAAGTGCGCCGCTGGTCAGGTAGATGATCTGTCCATTGATGGCAGGATCAAAGGCGATCGCGTCGCCATTCAAGGCGATCGCAATGGCATCGCGTAGCGACCCCGTGCCGCTATCACTCACATTCGTTACCGTATTTGTTGCCAACGCATATTGGTACGCATTTGTTGCCTTACTATCAAAGGCGATCGCGGCGGGGCTTCCGCCTGTCTGATATTCCAAATTCCAGTTGCCGCCTGAGGCAACACTTCCCGTGCGATCGCTGGAAGCGGCAACCTCATGCCCTGTCAATCCTTTAATCGACTGCACAAAAGCGGCTCCTTCCTGTCCTTTGGCAAGGTTACAGGCATAGAGCAACACGATCGCTGATGGCGAGAGCGCTTTGCCCCATGATTGCAGTTCGGCGGCATAGTTGGCGATGTCGCTGCTGTTCACAAAGTCTTTGCCGAGCCAGAAGTTGCCTGCATTGCCTTCCGATACGATATGCAGGCTATTCGCTCCCGTGATGCTGGCAAGGGTATCCGTCACTTGCTGGATGCCTTGATTGCTGGCGATGACGCTGATTCTGCTTCCGCCTTTGGTTCCATCGATGAGGGTTTGGTAGTCTTTGACAGCACTATCGATAAATACGACGTTCCATCCCTGTTGGATATTAGGGGCGTTTAGGTTCGCTTGACTGCTGTCATAGCGATCGGCGAGTAGGTCTATTCCTGTTGAGCTTAGGCTGCCACTAATAACGGCGCTTCCTGCTTGGGTTGGAGTATTGGCACTCCCTGTTAGCAATTGCGATAGATCTAGTCCTTCAATCGGGCGGCTGTTCCCTACGGCTTGCTGGTCGGCGATGGGTAGATCCAGACTTAATAAACTTCCTTCAGGGGTGATCTTTACGTATTTCCCATCGGGGGTGGCGGTGATGTTAATTTTGCCATTGGGAGCCTCTATCGTTCCTGTGTTAATCACGATTCCACCCGCGAGGGTGATGCTGTTCCCATTCCCTACGGTGAGGTTCCCTTGATTGACGATCGCACCTTTTGTCTCTCCTGTGGGAATTGCGGTAGAGCTACCCGTAAAGGCGAAGGCGTTGGGCGTTCCGACGAGAGTTTTGATCTCTGCGAGGCTGCTGTTAATCCCGAACCATCCATTCCCAACCTGAATCCCTGTGGCAGTGCTGGCGGTGAAGGCGGCGGGGACGTTTAGACTTGCGTTTGCTCCGAAGACGATGCCCGATGGGTTGATGATATATAAGTTCGCATTCCCCCCAGTTACTTGGATCAGTCCGTTAATTATCGATGGGTTCCCGCCCACCACTCGACTTAGGATATTTTGGACACTCGGTTGACTGATAAAGTTGGCAATTTGTCCTTGGCTTAAGCCGAATTCTTGGAAGCTATGAAAGAGGTTGGCTCCCGCTTGCGTTCCCCCTGTTATGTCTATCGTTTTTCCATTGGGAAGGACTAATGTCCCCGTTCCGTCTGCTGCGGGGACAATCCCCTGTGCCTTCGTAGGGGCTGCGCTGAAAATCTGAATTGTAGCAGTAGCGATCGCGAGGATAGCTCCCTTCTTTAAGACCTCGATCAAGAATTTCATGGGCTTATATATTGAGAATCTATATTCTTAAGCCTATAGACTACTATAAATTTTAATATAAATCCTGATATGTATGTGACTGGGTATAGCTAAAAGCCATATATAAGCCAAAGTGCTTACTGTATATATAGTAAAGGTTTTATGGTTGCAATTGATAAATTTGGTAAAATTAATAGGATATATATCATTAATATATCAACAAAATTTTATATATCAGCAAGAGTTAAGGTCATTTAGACTTCAGTAAGGCTCCATTATCTTAATAGGATTTAATACTATTAAGTAGCTAGGCATAAGTAACCTTAAAACCTAGAAGAGCGTACCGTCCGCGTAGCGGACAGTACGCTCTTCTAGGTTTGGTTTTTTAATTATGCTTAACTGCTTAAATTGGTTGGTACTATATAGCTGCCGCCAACCGTATCAGGACATAAAACCCCAAAGAGAGTTGCCGCGCGGAGCGCGGCAACTCTCTTTGGGGTTTTGATTTTGTCCTAACAAAACTGGCGGCGGCTATAGCTTAAAAAAACTGGCTCAAAAAACTGGCTAGGACTATAAGGTTTGAGATAAAGTAGGAGATAGGTGGCTTCTACATTGTGTTGTTAAATCTCAAGGAGCATAAACCGATGAAATTATTAATAGCAGCGATCGCTTCTCTCGGAGCAATGGGGACATGGGTATCCTCAGCCATGGCAGATGTATCGATCAATATTAGGCTGGGATCGAGTCCTTCCTATCGTTCTCATACCTCTTACTCTGGCTACAACTCTGTTCCCTATTATCAAGAACGTTACGAATACCATAATTGGCATAATAATGGGTCAGTTATTGTCAAAGAAGTCTATCCTTCGTCACCTTCTTACTACGGTAATTCTCGGTATAGGATTAATTCGCCAACGGTAATTTATAGTAACCGCTCCAATAACTACGACTGGCAATACAACCACGATCGCGGAGAGCAATACATTATCGAGAAGAGAATCATTCGTGTCAGATAAACTCAAAAAAGAGGGAGACGCAATGCATCTCCCTCTTTTTTGTAACGAACTTGAAATATTGACTATACCAAGCTAAAAAATGGCGCAGCCATTTCTTAACTTCAGTTCGGGTTAAGCTGGCAAATTTTAAAATCCCAAAAGTAAAAGCCTTGCTCCGCAAGGCTTTTACTTTTGGGATTTGAGAAAGGGTTGGCTACGCCAACCCTTTCTCAAATCTCGTTTCAAATTATCCCGAAATCACGTTTGATACCAATTCCCAAAATGGCAACGCCATTTTGGGAATCTCAAAACCTGACTGGGTTTGGTGTTTAATTCACAAAAGTGTTGTCACACTTTCGTGAATTGGTATGATTAGGTGGGTTGTTTGAGATTTTCAGCACCTTTAGTGATCGTGATCGACTCAATGCGATCGCCGACTTGAATTTTATCGATTAATTCCATACCTTCGGTCACGTAGCCAAACACCGCATAGGAACCATCGAGGAAATAAATATCATCGAGGGCAAAATAAAACTGACAGGACGCAGAGTTAGGAGACTGAGATCTTGCCATCGCGATCGCGCCCTTATTGTGACGCAATTTGGGCTTTTTGGTAGGGGGTAAAACTTCACCATAGACAGGCTGCTTCGCCCCATCAGGCAAAATTTCTAAGGGAATATAACGGGGCTGAGATGAGACGGGATCGATAAAATTACCCGTACCATTCCCAAGGGGATCGCCACCTTGAACCACAAAGGGGGTTGGCTCCTTAACTACCCGATGGAAATTCAAACCGTTATAGACTCCGCGTTTGACCAGATCGACAAAATTCCCTGCGGTCACTGGGGCATTGTCACCATCAATATCGATTTTAACGATTCCAGATTTTAGTTTTAACTCTACGGTGGCTGTTCCCTTAAGCTGGACAAACTTAGCAATGGCAGGATCTACTGAGCTATCCGCAGGCTTAGGAGAAGCGGCATCGGTATTGCTAGCCGTAGGTGATGCCGACTTAGGGGCGCTACTAGCTGTAGCTGTGGTGCTAGAAGATGAGGTCGGAGAGGAAGTAGCAGAAACGCCACTACTGCTACTACAACCAGTGATTAATAAACTCGCTGCTAAAACACAACTAAGGAGCCAACGTAACATTTTTATCCCTTTAATAATTTTGATAAGGTTTTAGTAAGGTTTTACAGTGCTTTGCGCTCTAACCCAAACCGAGGAAATTTTTGAAAGCCTTGCTAAGCAACACTTTCAAAAATTTCCTTATGGTTCGTTTGATCGATAATTGCTGTAATAAAAATTAGGCATAATAAAAAACCTAGAGTCAAGGTAAGAGCCTGTGGGGCACGCTGCGCCACAGGCTCTTGGTTTTTATAAACCTTCTAAGGGCACAGACAAAAACTTAGCAATCTCGGCAGCTCGATCTTCAAGAGTAGCCAAAGCAATTGGTTGACCTACTTCCGATAGGGGCAGATCGCCTTTGCCCTTTACCCGCAAATATAGCGATCGCTTTGGGCTTAACCCATTGCGAATTTCGACACGGACAGCTTGGACATCAGCGATCTTGTAAGTAAATTCGATGTTTTTATTCTTACTGCGCCCACGCCGAAAAATTTTCACTTTGCCCGTATTGCGATCGAACTCGTTGTAGCCACTGCCATAATCGATCGCCATCACGTATAGCAGATATAGCTCTAGCAAGGTTCCCGCCACTCCATAAAAGGAAAGCGCCAGACCTTGGGGCACAAATTCTAATTGCAGTGGTTCGGAAAGAGGTAATAAGTTGATTTTTAAAAAACTAGATAAACCTGCGAGCAAAAATCCCGACGCACCTATGGCAACAATAACCGCAAAGCCATAGTTACTAAAGCGTCGTGACCCGACAATGTCATATCGCAGAACATTGGATTGAGATTGTGTAGTTACCATCGGTTGAAATAATATTGCAAAATTACTAGGGAAAACAACAGTATATAGCGGCTTGCAGCCTCTAGCATAGCGAATGTATATCTGCCCCCAAAATAATGTTGCCGCGTGGAGTACGGCAACATTATAAAGCCCGTAAAGTTGTGCCCCGCAGGGGCACAACTTTACGGGCTTTGGTAATTTATTTCGCACCAGTACTTGCACCAGTACTTGCACAAGTACTTATGGATACTTATGGATAGAAGTCGATCGCGATCGGACGATAGGTTATGATGCAAAAGATTTGCTAAAGAAATAATGCGTAGAGTATCTTGCATAATATCGAGTAACTCAAGTCACTTACCGTCAATTACACCTCCAAATTAATCGTGAAAAAATCACTCAATTATTCCTTAAAGCAAAGTATCCTTGCCGCGATCGCTGTTAGTTGTGTTGCGGTCGTGTCATCCTGCCAGCAACCACCTGCACCAACCGCAACCGAAACCACCAAAGCCACCGCTAAGCCTACTGCCTCCGCATCAGCATCTCCTTCCGCATCAGCATCTCCTTCTGCCTCGGCATCTCCCTCCGCAAAACCCACCGAATCATCATCCAATAAAACTCCTGCTAGCCTTGATAAAATTGCTGGGGAATATAACGTAGTTTTAGATCCTAAAGTTTTGGCTGAAGCTGAAAAAGAAGGCGTTAAGTCTGTAACAGGTAAATGGACGATCAAACCTGAGGGTTCTTTTGAAGCCAATCTCAAGGCAGTTTCTACTAAGGACGAAGTACAAGAAATCAAGACCGTTGGTAAATTTACGATCGAAGATGGCAAGGCTTTTTCTCAAGTGGAAACAGTAAATGGAGAAAAGCCACCTCAACCCGCTCCCAAGGTTCCCTATACACTCTCTGCCGATGGCAAAGAACTACAGGCGGATGGTCAGCCAGTAAAATTGGTTAAGCAATAATTTTTTAAGCTCCTTGTTTTTTAGGCAAGCAAAATCGCTCGCCGATTTTACTTGCCTTAGTGGAAGCTTATTAGAAGCTTTATCAGGAGCTTTATTTAGAAGCTTTATCAGGAGCTTTATTTAAAAGCTTTATCAGGAGCTTATGTATAACTGCCTATTTTCTTCTCACGATCGCATCTATAACTTTGAAGAATTGGGATTTCCTACCACAGGCATAGATTTTGATTGTGAGAATTTAGGCGATCGCCAGCAGGTTTTAAAGCGTCCCTATATCGTCTTTAATATGGTGTCTAGCGTCGATGGGAAAGCCACAACCCATGCTGGTCAACTAACAGGTTTAGGATCGCGCCCCGATCGCCTACTAATGAAAAGATTGCGATCGCAATTTGATGCCGTGCTAGCGGGTGGAACGACATTGCGTCATGATGCCTTCATTCCGACTATCCCTCCCGAATTAGCCGAGGAACGTCAAAAAAATTTCCTCCAACCCCAGCCCCTTGGCATAGTGATTAGCACTTCAGGTGATTTGCCGCACGATCATCGTTTTTGGGATGCGGGTAAAGACCTACGCGTTGTCTTAACGGGGGAAGATACCAAGATTGCGGATTGGCTGATGGAGAAGGCACAAATTTTTCGATTTCCAACCCGCGATCGCCAGATCGATCTCAAGCTGGTTCTATCCAGACTGTTCGAGCAGCTTGGGGTAAAGCGGCTCTTAGTGGAAGGGGGACCTAGTTTAAATTATGCGCTAGTCTCGCAGGGCTTAGCTGACGAGCTATTTTTGACCTTATCGCCTCACCTAGTGGGCGGTGTGGATAATATGACGGTTTTAGGTGGCGCAGGCTTTGGGCTTGGTGGGAGTGATTTACCAAAACTCAAATTGCGATCGCTTTATCACCACGATTCGGAACTGTTCTTACGCTATCAATTGAACGCGTCATCGAAATAATACCAAGTTAAGAAATGGCTACGCCATTTCTTAACTTATAGCTACAGTCACTTGACTTAGGACAAATCAAACCCCAAGAATTGATGGGCGGCGCGAAGCGCCGCCCATCAATTCTTGGGGTTTATGTCCTATTAGACTTGGCGATAGCTATAATTGACAAAAGTGAATTAAAAAACAAACCCAGTAAGGGACTTGCGAGAAAATAAGATACCAGTCCAGATTTACCAGAATCGGTGGCGCGGCTCCGCCGCGCCACCGATTCTGGTTTTATATTTGGTACTTCATTAAATCGTAAGTCCCTAAGGTTTTGAGATTCCCAAAATGGCGTTGCCATTTTGGGAATTGGTATTATCCATAGGGACGTGGATAGGGTTTGAGCATTGGGGATGCGCGATAGACAGGGAATATCTGCACGGCTTGCCCACCACGCTTGATGGGAATGTCAGCAATCTTTTCTAACGATTGGAAGTAATCTTTATACTTATCTAGAGGCTGAGGGAACTTCTCATCCTTAATGAATAGCTCTGAGGTAATGTAAAGTGAGGTCTTCCCAACAAAATCTTCAGCCTTGCTCCAATAGGCAAATCCGCGCAGGTCTTCATCGAAGCAGGTAACTTTTTTGCCCAATGGCTCGATCGCCATACCCACCTGTCCCGCGACAAAGAAGTTATTGCTAAATACAAAATCGGCTTTCTGTAATTCCGCTTTTAAGGGTGAATTCACAAAGGCTTGACGTAGCTGCTCGATATCAATCATTTGCGTTGAAGGATCGTCCTTTGCCTCCCAAAAACCTCCCGCGATCGCTGCGTCGCCCCCTTTCTGAACGATGCCCCAATGCACATGCAGTAAGCCCACTAGCAATAGCGGCAAAATTGCCATGCCCGAACCCCAGAGCCAATTACGAATAAATTGCGGACGCTTTAACTGTACCTGAGCGGCTCTTTCTCCTAGCAAAAGGGTTGCCCCAAAGAATCCTGGCATATGCCAAGAAGGAAGAATTTGGATAAATCCGCCCATAAAGGTGAACCCAAAGAAAATGGGCATCGATACGCAGAGAATGAGCAATCTTTTCTTTCGCAATAGATCTTCAGCGATCGTCGATTCAGTCGATTCCTTAGTTACATCTTTAGTTACATCTTTTATGGCTGTTGCATTTATACCTGAATCTATACCTGAATCTATACCTATTGCATCCCCATCTTTCTTGTTCGGGGAGATGCTCCCCATTAACAGTTCTCCTGCGGTACGAAAGCTCGTCCACCATAAAGGAATCCCAAAGGATGGAAAGAGATAGCCAAGCGCTAGCAGAATCGTCACCAATAATCGTTCGAGGTTATAGCCTTGGGTGGGTACGGCTCGGCGGCTCTGAAATCGAAATGAAGCCCATTCATGTTGAGAATTCCAGATTAAAACTGGAGAGATCGCGATCGCAAATAAAGCGATCGCCGCCAGCGTCCATTTTGAAAACAATGCACCACGATGACGAGGGCTAAGCAGACAAAATAGCACCAATCCGCCGCCCAGCAGCAAGCCATGATATTTACCAAGAAAGGCAAGCCCTACACATAAACCAATAATCGCTAGTCGATAGGTCGGTTGGTATCGATCGCTATGCTCGGAAGGAAAGAATTCCTCTGCCGCAACCCACAGACAAGCTGCCCAGAAAAACATCAAAGGATTATCGGGCAGGGTGAGAATCCCAAAAGCAATCTGAAAGATCGGAATTGTCGTGAGAATCGCCAGAGTTAATGTTGCCGTGCGCTCCCCAAATAGTTTTTTACTCGCTAGATAAGAGAATATTAACGTTCCTGTATAAAGTAAAATTCCGCCAATCCTCAGAGTAAAAGGTGTGACCACACCACTCAGCCATAGCCCGATCCCAGCAGTAAGGGCAACAAGGGGTGGATGATCGAAATAACTTAAGTTGAGATTTTGGGTATAGAGGTAATAGTAAGCCTCATCAAAACCGATATTGAGATAGATAGCGCATACAGCCCTAAACAGGAAACCCCACAATAATATGGCGATCGCCCACTTATGAATTTTCACTCTGGATTCCTTCATTTAATGTATAGCAGTCATAAATATTTTGAAGAAGCGCTCACCTTATGGTTACGCGCTTCCTCAACCCCATAGCATCACTTGAGTTAGTTATAACCCCAAAGATGAGTGGCGGCGCTTCGCGCCGCCACTCATCTTTGGGGTTTTATGTCCTAAACAAAACTTGCATTGCTATTGAAACGAATAATTTGTCAGCCATATAAATATAGCTGAAATAAAT
>NZ_SELU01000123.1:0-1210 GCF_006861605.1 Pseudanabaena sp. UWO310
TATTTCTAAGAAATGGACAATGCCCATTCGCGATTGGAAACCCGCCCTTAATCGATTTGCTATCCTCTTTGAGGATCGTCTCCACATCTAGCTTCTAGACTTTACACAAAATGCTTGACAGTCTCGATACTCATACTCATCAACTATTCCATAATGCGCCGCTAGTTCCGCCCCAATCTGAACTTTGCCAGTTCGCCTCATCCGATCTGGATCGTTACCTAGCGCAGCAATTACTCTACCGACAAATAAAGGAGTTTCCCAATTAAACTTATCCGCGATCGCGCTAACACCAACATTACTCTCAGTACCCTCAAGGTTTTCTTCCGCCAAATGATGAAACTGCTCAGTGCCGACAATCCCCGGCCAGAGGGAAATCGAAGCAACATTAAACGGCTTGAGTTCGACTGCCATCTCAGCCGCAAGGCGATCGCAAGCAGATTTACCAGTACCATAGGCAACGCCAAAAATAGGAGCTAATCCCCCCCAAGAAGAAATTGTCACGATTAAGCCTTGCTTGCGTTGAGCCATCATTTTTGCGGCAAAATGACTTGCCACATAGTGACTTCGCAAACCGACTTGATTGCAAGCATCCCAAAGACTCAGATCTGCTTCCCAAAATGGTTTACCCTTCGCATCTATTAGCGATCGCACACCACCATAGGCATTATTCACCAACAGATCTAATTGTCCATTTTGTTCGCGATCGATTTGCTCAAATAGAGATTTAATCTGCTCATCATCACTGTGATCGACGGGAACGGCAATACATATCCCACCTGCTTTTTCCACTGCGGCTTTAGTCTCTAATAAACTACCCGAAATAGAATCTGTAGAATTATCAGCATTCACACTGCGCCCCGTGATATAAACCAATGCACCTGCTTCACCCAAAGCAATAGCAATACCTTTACCAATTCCCCTTGATGCTCCTGTTACCAGAGCCGCCTTACCTTTTAAATTTCCTGACATGAAAAATCATCTCTATTTCGCGAACTACTTTACAAGTATCGCTTACTAATGAATAGGCGAGCTACAAGATAGCTTGAATCTTCCCTAAGAAATATTTCCAGAAATTAATTGAGAACATTAGACTTGTTGGGAAATAAAAGCAAAGCACAGAGGTGATTTTACTTTTTCTGTCCATTGCAAGCAAAATCTAAATAGAAGTTCCATAAGCCAGCCGCATTCAACATGAGACGGTCATCAAAAT
>NZ_SELU01000097.1:0-12833 GCF_006861605.1 Pseudanabaena sp. UWO310
GCTCTTTGGGTTTTATATGTTTTATATTTAATTACGCCTAAGTAGCTGGGCATAATTAAAATCCAGATTAAAAACCTGTGGCGCACGCTCTGCGTGCGCCACAGGTTTTTGGGTTTTATATTTAATTGCGCCTAGCTACTTAGCTACTTATAAAAATAAAAAAATGAATCGCGATTTTGTCTCCATGCGCTTTTTTTGCCTTAAGTTGCTATATTAGGCACTTCCATAATTTATAAAGCAATAATTTCTTTATAAAAGTGTTCTATGCGCGAACTATACCCAGCAATCGAGCCATATAGACAGGGACTGTTACCCGTTTCTGATTTGCATACAATTTATTTTGAGGAATCAGGAAATCCTCATGGTAAACCCGTCATCATTTTGCATGGTGGTCCTGGGGGAGGAAGCCAGCCCATTTATCGCCAATATTTCGATCCTCACCGATGGCGCATCGTCCAATTCGACCAACGGGGTTGTGGCAAAAGCACTCCCTATGCCGAACTAGCCGAAAACACCACTTGGCATCTAGTGGAGGATATTGAGACCTTACGCAAACACCTCAATATCGATCGCTGGGTTATATCGGGGGGAAGTTGGGGGAGCGCCTTAACTCTTGCCTATAGCCAAACCTATCCCGATCGCTGCCTAGCCTTAATTTTACGGGGTATTTTTATGCTGCGCCCCAAGGAACTGGCATGGTTTTATCAAGAGGGAGCAGGTTATATTTTCCCAGAAGCTTGGGAACAATACGTTGACTTGATTCCCATTGAAGAACGTCACGATATGATAGCCGCTTACTATCGCCGTCTCCTGAGTGACGATCCCCAAGAGCGATCGCTCGCTGCAAAGACTTGGTCAATTTGGGAAGCCAGTACGAGTAAACTCATTGCTGACTTACAACTAATCCAACGTTTTGGTTCCGATCAATTTGCTGAGGCTTTCGCAAGACTCGAATGTCACTACTTTGTCAACAAGGGATTTTTTCACTCAGAAAATCAGCTTTTAGACAATCTCGATCGCATTCGCCATATTCCTACGACCATTGTTCAGGGGCGTTATGACATAGTTTGTCCAATGTTTACCGCTTGGGAACTGCATCAAGCCTTTCCTGAAGCAGATTTTATCATTGTGCCTGATGCGGGACATGCCATGACAGAGGTGGGTATTCGTAGTGCGTTGATTGAAGCAGGCGATCGCCTGCTTCAATCAGCAGCAACATTCCAGACGAGTCCCTAGCCTCCATATTCTCCTTACATGGTGTTCTAAGTTATACCAATTCACAAAAGTGTTGTCACACGTTCGTGAAGTAAAAACCGAACCTAGTAAGGGTTTGAAAAGCCCAAAATGGCTATGCCACTTTTAGTTTTGGTATTATCCCGCAAAACTTCATCTTCGGTAAATTGTGACAGGTTGAGACGCAAAACATCTAACGAGTAAGTTAATGGCAGTTAAAAAACAATTAAAAACTAGCATTAGTATCATTACTCAATTTTATCCGCCAGACTATGCCGCAACTGGACAGTTTGTCTATGATTTAGCTGGAGCGTTAGCTCAAGAAGGATTTGATGTAAGTGTATTCACGGGAATGCCAGGCTATGCCTTTCGGCAAACAGATGTCAAACATGAAGAACGGGATAATGGCGTATTGGTAAGGCGCACTGGCTCGATTCACCTCATGTCTAAGCGCATTCGCAATAAAGTTTTTAGCAGCGTCCTCTTTATCATTCGTTGTGTCATTAAGCTGCTTCGCAAAGATATTCGCGGCTCTCATTTAGTCCTAACCTCAGCCCCGCCATTTTTGGGATTAATTGGATGGCTTTACAACAAAATTTTTGGACATAGCTATAGCTGCATTATTTATGACATTTATCCTGAAGTCGCTGTACGTCTTAAGGTCGTTCCCTCGGATCATTTGATTGTCAGATTTTGGGAATTTGTCAATCATAAAGTGTGGCATCGCGCCGAGTCCTTGATCGTTTTGAGCGAACCGATGCAGCAGCTACTAATTCAAAAACATCGAGATCTCGCCGACAAGATTCACGTCATTCATAGCTGGGCTGACCCGAAATTTATTAATCCGATCGCCAAGTCAGACAATTGGTTTGCGAAACAATATGATTTAACGGATTGCTTTGTGGTGCTTTATTCAGGCAACTTGGGACGATGCCATGACAACAAGACTATTTTAGAATGCGCTCAGTTATTAAGCTATCGGTCAGATATCAAATTTGTATTTATTGGTAATGGGGTTGGTTCTCAAGTTATTAAACAGGCGATCGCTACAGGGGAGCTTACGAATACCTTGCAATTGCCCTATCAAGATCGTGAAGTTTTGCCATTTTCCTTAACCGCTTGCGATCTGTCGTTAGTAAGCATTTTGCCTAATGTTGGCGATACGATCGCCCCCTCCAAGATCTACGGAATTCTTGCGGCGGCAAGACCTGTAGCCGTCATCTGTCCTGAGAATAACTATTTACGAGAGTTAGTTGCTGAGGGTGATTGTGGTGCTTGTTTTGACAATGGTCATGCCCAAGAACTAGCCGATTACATTTGTTGGCTTGCCGCAAATCCTCATATTCAATCAACATTGGGGCGAAATGCTCGTCGATTATTAGAGCGTCGTTATACTATCGATCGCGCAATTCCGAAGTATATAACTGCACTGGGTTTAAGCGAACAAAGCTCCTTATCAGTCGAGCAAACTCAACAGAGCTTTCATAATATCTAAAAATTATGGCAGTCACCGCTTGTCATACCAAGTTAAGAAATGGCTACGCCATTTCTTAACTTGGTATGTAGTTGGGCATAATAAAACCCCCAAACCCTGTATCGCACGCGCAGCGTGCGATACAGGGTTTGGGGGTTTTATATTTAATTGCGCCTAGCTACTTATTGGGATAAATGCTTGCTCGATATAAGCATGTAAGCAAAATTCCGATCCTGTGCGGCGGACTAGGGCAACATCAAATCGGCAGGCAAGTTGGGCTAAATGGGGATGTTCGCTCAAAAATATTGATGCGGCTTTAACTAACTTAGCTTGTTTATGCGGAGTGATGGCGAGACTGCCATCCATATCCCAACTGCGATCGCTGCGAGTTTTTACTTCAATAAACAATAGCCATTGGCGATCGCGGGCAATTAAGTCTAGCTCACCCCAAGGACAGCGCCACTGGGTTTCTACAATTTCCCACCCATTAGTTTGTAGGAGCTTGGCTACTAATCCCTCTCCGCGATCGCCCACTGATTTGGTCATACACTTAACCTGAGGATTCAGCTATTATCCAGTTAAACCAATTCAAAAAATGGCGCTGCCATTTTTTGAATCTCAAAACCTTATACCAAGTTAAGAAATGGCTACGCCATTCCTTAACTTGAAAACCCCTACTAGGTTTAGTTTTTAATTCACGAAAGTGTTGTCACACTTTCGTGAATTGGTATAGCTACAGTCACTTGACTTAGGACAAATCAAACCCCAAGAATTGACTGGCGGCGCTTCGCGCCGCCAGTCAATTCTTGGGGTTTATATCCTAGTACAATTGGCGACAGCTATATAATTTGAAACGGGCTTTGAGAAAGGGTTTGCTTAACCCGAACTGACTTTATTTACGGACTATGGTTTGTGCGCCATTGACGATCTCGATTTTCATGCCCAGCTTATCGAGTTCTTGGGCAACGATCTGGACGGTTTTCTTGTCCATAGCGTTTTGCAAAACAAGTGACCAAGCACCAATCTGAGCCTTGGTCAGATCGCGTTTTTCCTCAAGCCATTGTGCTGATTGGCGGGAAAATTCCGCAGCTAGTTTGGGATCTTCGACCATTTTTTTGCCAGATAAACTTGCTTTGTCTGCCCATTCCGCTGCTTTGAGGTAGGAATCTCTTGCGCCTTTAGCGTCACCCAAAAATAACAGTTGATCGGTTGCTCTATATCGCCAAACTGTATAGGCGTTGGGCTGTTGTTCGGGATCTAGCGATCGCAGACCCTTCGCGTATATTTCGTTAGCCTCCCTAGGAACCCCCGCAAACATCGATACACTGGCTGACAAATATATATAGCTACTCACAAATCGCGGGTCGCGTTCGATAATATTTTCAAAGTAGCGCGGGCTCAGGCTATATCCAGTTTGAAAATTGTTTCGCGAAATATCATCGCCAAAGTACTGCAAAAATTGCAAAAATGCAAAATTGGCAATCATATTATTAAACCCCAGTCCTCTTGGGGGCAACTGCCGAATCAATTTCAGCCTTGCTTCTTCTTCTCTAACTGCTTTACGAGTTTCTTCTAGGGTTTGTCCGCTTAATCTTTGATTTAATTTGGGGATTTGCAAACTGAGGGCGATCGCTCCAAACAGGGCGATCGCTCCCAAATTAATAGCAAGGTTACGAAACCGCATCTGACTTACTTGCCTTCAGAAATAAATGTATCTTTACTCAGACTATCAATCAGTTTATTACTTGGCGAACCGTCAGCGGGCGTAATTGTATAAAAGTTTTGCGCTCTGACGATCGCATTACGAGTTTCAGCAGACAATACGCCATCAGCCTTCCCATTGTAAAAGCCCCTCTGGGTTAATAAGCGTTGTAGTTCAGTAATTTGAGGATTACCTGTATTGCTAGCGGCGGGTGTTGGCGCGGTAGTTGCGGCGGGTGTTGTGGGTTGGACTTGAGGAGTTACTTGAGGATTAGCTGTGGGAGCAGGAGTTGCTTGGGTAGTTGGCTGAGGAGTTGCTTGAGCCGAAGGGGTTGCTGCGGCCTGCGGCTGAACGCGAATTTGTGGTTGTAGCTGGGGTTGAGGAGTAGCTTGGGGCTTAGGTTCTACACGAACGCTGGGTGTCGGAGCGGTATTTACCGAGACTTGCTTCTTCGGCGCACCAGATTCTAAAGCTGCGATCGTCCTCGCTCCAGCAATACCATCTGGGGTTAAGCCATAGGCTTTTTGAGCGGCAATAATTGCTTCTTTTGTACGAGAACCTAGAAAACCTGTAATCGGACCATTATAAAATCCCCGATCAGTCAGTAAGTTTTGTAAGTTAGCCACTCCACCATCATTGATATCTGGTGTGGTTTTAGCTGCTTGATTATTGCTTGTCGATGGATTGACCTTAGGAGCAGTAGGTCGCGCATCTTTTTGCAATGCGGCAATGGTTTGAGCGCCAGCAATACCATCGGTTGTCAAGCCATAGGCTTTTTGTGCAGCAGCGATCGCGGCGTTAGTTTGCGCTCCTTTGACTCCATCGATCGCGCCATTGTAGAAACCACGCTTAGCTAATAGCTCCTGCAATGCGGCTACATCTTTATCATTGGTAGTTGCGGATTTAGTTTCAGGATTCTTGCTAGCAATATTGACGGTGCTACTACCAGATTCTAAGGCAGCAATAGTTTGTGAACCTGCGATGCCATCGGCAGCTAAACCATAGTTTTTCTGAGCAGCCACGATCGCTAAACGCGTTTGTGGTCCCATAATGCCATCGACAGCACCATTATAAAAACCGCGCTTACTTAGCAATGCTTGCACGTTAGCGACTTCATCACTTTTTGTCGTGGTACTGCTAATGGGCGTTACGGCAGATTTATTCCCACCATCGGTTTCTAAAGCAGCTAGGGTTTGGGGTCCAGCCACACCATCGGGCGTGAGATTATAAGCCTTTTGGGCTGCCACGATCGCAGTGCGAGTCTGCGTTCCCATAATGCCATCGACAGCACCATTATAAAAACCACGGTCAGCAAGCAATTTCTGAAGATTCATCACCGCTGATGAACCACGGCTATTCGTTTCGCCAATGGCAACGGTGGTATCGGCAACATCAGCTTTGGGGGCGATTGCTTCTTTCCCATTTTCAAGAGCCGCAATGGTTTGACTACCCACAATGCCATCGGGGGTAAGCCCGTAAGCCTTTTGAGCGCGAAGGATAGCATTTTTAGTTGTCGATCCAGCAACGCCATCGATCGCGCCTGGATCGAAGCCATTTTTGGATAGGAGGGACTGGATGTACTTCACATCCGAGGAAGGTGCTTCGGCAGCTAGGGCATTGAGGGTCGAACCTAAACCAACTAGTAGAGTACTACCCGTTAAAAGCACGCTAAAACTCAGCTTGGCTGATTTAGTCGTTAATTTCTTAGACCATGCAGCAAAAGATTCGGGGATCTCGCTAGTGATCGCATCGTCTGTGTAAGTAAATTCTTCTTGGATGTAAGCTAGAAGTTCCATAATTAGACCTTTTGGAGATTAGGGATTGAGAGTCTTAAAACTGAGAAATATGCTGAAAAATATGCCGAGCTAGAAATTAAGATTGGGAATATTTGTGAATTGGGAATAGTTGTTAATTAGGTAGAATTAGAACTTTTGGCGGCGGGGACAGGCGCATTTTGACTGGAGCTAAGTGCTTGCTGTGTATTTTTTAAGGGTACATTGCCACCAGACTGAGCATTGGGAGTACTTTGGGGGCTATTGGGAGCAGCTTGGGCAACATTTTGATTTTGAGAGCTATTTTGAGACTTTAGCGCTGTAAGCAATTCAGGGCTCAATGCGCCAGTCGCGGGCTGCCCGTAGGCAAGTTGCGCTTTTAAAATACTGTCCTTGGTACGAAGATCGTATTGACCGTTAAGTTCAGCCCCATAAAAACCACGCTCTTTGAGGAATAATTGAGCGTCTACCACTTCTTGGGGAGTTGGCGATCGCGGTAAAGCTGGCTGGGATAGAGGTACATTATTTCCACCCGCTAGTAAGGAACGTGTCGTTAAGGGACCAACAAACCCATCTGGGGTTAAGGCGTAGGCTCGCTGGGCTCTCATGATCGCCTCAGTCGTGGATTGACCTATTTGCCCATCAATTTCACCTTGATAAAAGCCCCTTTGCTTTAGCAATAACTGTAAATTGCCAATCTCGCTTAACTCTGAACGCGGGGAATTAGGTGTTTGAGAATTAGGTGTTTGAGAATTAGGTGTTTGAGAATTAGGTGTTTGAGAATTAGGTGTTTGAGAATTATCCGATCGCACGATCGTAATTGTCTGATTGGGGCTTTGGCTCGAACCCTGATTTTGGGAGGTGTTATTATTTTTCTCTGTCGGTGTGACTGGTTTCTGAGGAACATTGTTGGTTGGCGATGAATTTCTTAGCATGACCAAGGTTTTCTCCCCAGGAATACCGTCGGCAACTAGATTGGGTTGTGTCCTTTGAAAATCAATTACGGCTTGTTTGGTAGCACCGCCATAGACCCCATCAATATCGCCCACTGCAAAGCCCCGCTGAGCTAATAAAGTCTGTACCTCCAACATATAACTGGTATCGCAAAGATATAGGTTGGTGCACCAAGGAGCCACATTAACCGAAGGCTCCAGAACGCGAGCCGATGCAGGTGCAGAGTTCCAGCCCCACCCACCAAGACTGGTAAGGGCGATCGCTGATAGCACATAGGCTTGCCATTTAATCGCAGCAAAGTTCCAATCAAGTCCATGGCGATCGCTATCAGCAAACTCAACAGAAATGAGCAGTTGGCGATCAGATGCCCCCTGATTGGTTTGTTCGTACGCCCATGCATCATATATATATGCTGCAAGTTCCATAGGTGCTACCAAAATAATTGAGGTATACCTTATTTTAAACGATTTTTTCTGGCTTCTTATGTCAAAAAATGTATATAAGTAGCTAGGCGCAATTAAATATAAAATCCAAAACCCTGTAGCGCACGCTGCGCTTGCGCTATAGGGTTTTAGATTTTAATTATGCCCAGTTATTAGGTTTATTTTTTAATTCACAAAAGTGTGACAACACTTTTGTGAATTGGGATTATAGCTACAGTCACTTGAATGAGGAAAAATCAAACCCCAAGAATTGGCTGGCGGCGCTTTGCGCCGCCAGTCAATTCTTGGGGTTTATGTCCTAATACACTTGGCGACAGCTATATATTCAATTAGGTGAGAACAAGCCCAAAATAGAGTTGCGGCGCTTCGCGCCGCAACTCTATTTTGGGCTTGATGGTGAATATATAGCTGCCGCCAACTGCATCAGGACATAAAACCTCAAAGAGAGTTGCCGCGCTCCGCGCGGCAACTCTCTTTGAGGTTTTTGGCAGCATAGAGCTATAGCTCTATGCTGACCTTGATATCCTTGATATCGTAATTTTGAGGGCTGTCGGCAACCTTCGGTTGTGGGATAAGGTCGCCTTCGTACCTAATGCCCATATTGATGACCTTGTCTTGCTGCTGTTCGGGGCGCGATCGCTCAACGCCTCTACGACGTTCTGAGGTGCGGACTTCGCTTGTGCCTTCAGTAACTACCTCATAGAGAATCGCCTGTTTATTTACATCCTTGCCCCGTCGCAGCACCCGTCCTAACCGCTGAATGTATTCACGCGCCGAGCCTGTGCCCGATAATAGAATGGCAATACGCGCCTCAGGCACATCAACGCCCTCATTTAAAACATGGGAAGCCACTAGGGTTTTATATTTGCCTTCACGGAAGAAGGTTAATATTTCATGTCTTTCCTTGACGGGAGTTTGATGGGTGAGGGCAGGAATTAATAATTCCTGCGAAATTCGATAGACCGTGGCATTGTCGTTGGTAAAAATCAGAATGCGCTCTGGAAAATGTTGTGCCAATAAATCCGATAGGACAAGTAATTTTGATTCCGTTCCTAAGGATAATTCCTTCGATTCTCGGTGAGCGAGCATAGCGCTACGTCCTGCTTGCGATCGCGCACTTGCCTGTACGAATCTCTGCCACCCCTCCAAGCTGCCAAGAGAGATTTTCGCTTCCTTTAAAAACTGGTTGCGGGTTTGGATTAAGGCTTTATAGCGATCGCGTTCTTGGGCAGAGAGAGAAACCTTGATCTGGACGATTTTATGTTCGGCTAAGGCTTTTCCTGCTAACTCTTCGGCAGATTTACGATAGACTTCTTCACCGATCAGCATTTCTAAATCGCTATGTTTGCCATCGCTGCGTTCGGGAGTGGCGGTTAAACCAAGCCGATAGGGGGCGATCGCATATTCGGCAATCACACGATTAAAATCCGTAGGTAAATGATGGCACTCATCAAATACGATCAAGCCGTAAAGATTACCTAAAGTTTCGGCATGGATTGCTGCGCTGTCATAGGTGGAGACTAAAATCGGTGTGCGATCGCGCGCTCCACCTCCCAATAACCCGATCTCCACATCGGGAAAAGCCTCTAATAAGTGGGCATACCACTGATGCATCAAGTCAAGGGTCGGAACAACTATTAAGGTGCTGCGATTAGTTAATTCCATCGCTAACTGAGCCAAATAGGTCTTACCTGCGGCGGTGGGCAAGACCACCACCCCCTGCTTGCCAATCCGTTGCCACGCTGCTAAAGCCTCACTTTGATGGGGGTAAGGCTCCATTTTGCGCTGTGAATTTAAGCCCTGTGGATTTAAGTTGAGTTCGCTATAGCCCCTCGCAAGATCTTCGATCGCAATCTCGTCTGAGCGCAAATTCAAAATTAATTCGCGATAGCAATAGGCCGGAATGCGAAATTTCTCAATGCGATCGTCCCATGTGGCGAATTCGATCCATGCTTTGCCCTTAGGCGGTGGATGGAGGATTAAGGTGCCGCGATCGTAAGTTAGTTTAGGAAGCCGAGGCATAGTTGAATTTCAGACTCATTCAATTGTATAGCTACAGTCACTTGCCTTAACACAAATCAAGCCCCAAGAATTGACTGGCGGCGCGAAGCGCCGCCAGTCAATTCTTGGGGCTTATATCCTGAAAAATTAACGAATTTCGGGAGATGGGGTTACCCGTTTTGGAGAGGGAATTAGATAGGCAACCACCGCACCACCGACAAATCCTGCAACATTGCGAACTACGGGAACCCACTCATTAGTGCGCGTTAATACGGGACCTAAGCCGAAGGAAATAAACAACATTCCCCATAATGGTGTGAAAATAAGCGCCCATTTCCAAGCAAAGATTTCGCCTTCCTTGCGAGGATGTCCTGCAAACCCAAAGACCACGCCCCCAACAATCGAAGTAATCAAGGTCAGGATCCATTGTTCTTGGGGTATTCCTGGTACAACCGCACATCCATCTTGATCGAGACAAGTAGCGATCGCATCAATAGAAGACAATATCGATTGATCGTATCCCTGCTCGCGGACATAGAACTGATTGCCATAGCGCGACTGGAGCTCGATCCAGAAGCTGCGAGATAGGAGTGGGTACACCGCATCCCCCACGCTAAAATTAAGTAAGTTCCGCCCACGGGAATCAGCAACTAGCATGACGCTTTGGTCATCCAGTCCCCAAAAATCCTTAACGGCTCGACCGGGAGTCCGATCAACTTGGGTCAATACCCGCAGTTTCCAACCTGTCTGTTCTTCAAATTTAGTTAGTTTTTGATCAAGGGCTAATTCTTCGGAATCGGTTAAGAATTTACCAAGATCGATCACATTTGTATATTTTTCTGGTAGTAGCTCAGGGGCATCAAAAGCATGAGCATTAGACATAGGGGTAAACGCGATCGCGATGGGCAGAAGTATGGCGATCGCGATCGCGCTAAATCTCCAAGCAAGTTGCTGAAAGGTGGATCTAATCATGATTTTTGTTAAAGGTTTATCTTAATATTTCTTAATATCTTAGCAGCAGTATATAGTTAAAAATACTCTCTCTCCGTATTATTTCCTATGGCAAGCCCAATTCAGTGGTACCCAGGTCATATCGCCAAGGCTGAAAAGCAGTTGTTAGAACAACTAAAACTGGTTGATGTGGTCATTGAAGTGCGCGATTCGCGCATTTTGATGTCTAGTAAGCACCCCAAAATCGAAAAGTGGGTGGAGGGAAAGTCTCATATTTTAGTATGCAATCGTATTGATGCCATATCGTCATCGGTGAAAATGCAATGGACTCGTTGGTTCACCGAACAAGAGCGCATGGCTTATTTCACTGATGCGCAAGCTGGTAAAGGCATGGTGGATCTCCTCAAGGCGGCGCAAGTAGCAGGCGAGAAGGTTAACGAACGGCGGCGTGGTCGCGGTATGTTGCCCCGTCCCGTCAGAGCAGTGGTAGTGGGATTTCCTAACGTTGGCAAATCAGCCCTCATTAATCGGCTACTCAAGAAAAAAGTCGTCGCAAGTGCCAATAAACCAGGCGTAACTCGCCAACTCCGTTGGATTAGGATTTCCGATGAGATCGAATTATTAGATACTCCAGGCGTAATCCCACCGTTGCTCCACGATCAAGATGCTGCCTTGAAATTAGCGATCTGTGATGATATCGGTCAAGCCGCCTATGACAACGTACTCGTCGCCGCCGAAGCCGTAGATTTGTTGATTCAACTGAATGTCAAACTTAGTAGTCGTTATGCGATCGATCCGCAGTCTGTCAGCTCAGGAATTGAGTATATTCACGAAGTTGCGGCTCTAAATAAGTTTCAAGGAGATTTAGATAAAGTCGCGCGATTGATTTTATATGATTTTCGGAAAGGGAAGTTAGGGGCGATCGCTTTAGAAATGCCACCTCAGTAAGATCGTCAAGTCGTAATAAGATTTATAGTTAGGAAGGGTTTTAAGGTAAAACTCAGACAAAAACTGGAAAAAATTTTAGAAATCTTAATCAAACAAATTCAAAATATAGCTATATTCAGTAATGGTCGGACAAATATGAAACCCAATAGAGAGTTGCGGCGCTTCGCGCCGCAACTCTCTATTGGGTTTCATGTCCTGACTTAAGTGAATATATCCATAAATTCAAAACAAATTCAAATCCATGACAAGCAAAATTTATTTAAAAGGGGTTAAAGCCTATGGCTATGTGGGGTATTTGCCTGAAGAAAATGTATTAGGACAATGGTTTGAAGTGGATGCAACCCTGTGGGTAGATTTTGAAAAGGCGACTCATAATGATGACATTGAAGATACCGTCAATTATATTTCCTGCATTCGCAAGATTGAGAACCTCACGCAAACGCATAAATTTAAGCTGATCGAGCGTTTAGCTGGTGCGATCGCCGATAGCCTTCTCGGAGACACCAAAATTACTCAAGTTGAAGTAAAAATTATCAAGCACCCGCCAATTCCCAATTTCCTCGGTTCTGTTGCCGTCGAAATCGTGCGATCGCGCGATCAAATCTCATCGACAAATGCTGTAACCCAACTACAAGCAACCGCTGAATCTCCATCGAAAGCTAGCCCCAAAACAAAAGCAATCAGTGATTCCCCAATCTCCAATTCCCAATCCCCAATTCCCGATTCAGCCCCATCGAAAATCATCAGCATCCATACCGATGGCGCTTGCTCTAAAAATCCAGGTCCTGGTGGCTGGGGTGTAGTCATCCATTTTAATGATGGTAGTACCAAGGAAATCGGTGGTGGGATTCGCGAAACTACCAATAATCAAATGGAGCTGCAAGGGGCGATCACAGCCTTAGAATTTCTCGCTACTCACAAGCAATCTACACCTGTCGATCTTTATACCGACAGTAAATATGTCCTCGATGGGATCACTAAATGGATTAAGGGCTGGAAAAAGAACGGCTGGAAAACTAAGGACAATAAGCCCGTCAAAAATCAAGAACTTTGGCAACAACTCGACCCTCTCAATTCATCAAATATTCGATGGCATTGGGTAGAGGGACATTCTGGTGATCCTGATAACGAGAGATGCGATGCGATCGCCCGTAGCTATACTGCTAAGTATATGTAGTTAAGACTAATCTTAATAAAAAGGGAAGGAGTCGAAACATTAAAAAGTTATCCTTAGTGGTGCAGAAAAGTCTGGAAAAGGTTGCTAGGCATAGAGTCTCAGAATGAGACAAGAGGGATAAAAGGGGCAAGAGATGAGATACTCAAGTTCCTCAACAAAAGATCTTATCCATGCCCCA
>NZ_SELU01000098.1:0-12506 GCF_006861605.1 Pseudanabaena sp. UWO310
CCCTAAAACCTGCGGCGCACGCGCAGCGTGCGCCGCAGGTTTTAGGGTTTTATATTTGATTATTTCTGATTGCCAAAAATACCGCCTAAAATATCGCCAATTCCACCTTTAGAGGCATTGCCTAGCTGCTTTTCCTTAAGTTTTTCAAGGACTTCCCGCTCTTCGCTGCCAATTTTAGTAGGAATATCGATCTTGATTCTAATTAAATGATCACCTCGCGCAACGGGATTACCAAGTTTGGGAACGCCTAATCCTTCTAAGGTCAAGACTGTATCAGGTTGAGTACCTGCGGGGATAGTCAGCGGTTTCTTGCCATCTACCGTATTAATCGCAATTTTGTCGCCAAGAATTGCTTGTAAATAGCTAATCTTGATTTCCGACAAAACATTTATGCCTTCCCGCTCAAACTCGTTGTCCGTCTGCACAAACAGATAAACGTAAAGATCGCCTGCGGGACCACCACGTTGACCAGCGTCACCTTCGTTGGACACTCTTAGCCTCGTGCCACTGTCCACACCCGCAGGAATCGTAATTTTTAGTTTTTTGGTAACCTGATTCAGTCCGAGTCCATTACAGCTTTCGCACTTATCTTCGATCGTCTGTCCAGTGCCGTTACAGGTGGGACAGGTCGAAACTTGGGTAAAACTACCAAAGGGGGTGCGGGTAGCACGACGAACTTGCCCAGTGCCACTACAGGTTCCACAGGTACGCGGTCTCGTCCCTGCCTTTGCCCCAGAACCGCTACAAGTACCGCAGGTTTCTAGGTGAGATATCTTGATTTGTTTCTCACCACCAAAAACCGCTTCACGGAATTCTAGTTTGAGATCGAAGCGTAGATCTTCTCCGCGCGAGGGACCGCTCCGACGACGGGCTTGTTGTTGACCTGTATTAGAAAAGCCACTAAAGAAGCTTTCAAAGATATCGGCAAATCCGCCCATATCGCCCATATCAGGTGAGCCACCGCCGCTGGATACACCAGCTTCGCCAAAGCGATCGTATCTCGCACGAGTTTCTGGTTCTGAGAGAACCTCGTAAGCTCGGTTAATTTCTTTAAATCGCTCATCTGCCCCCGCTTCTTTGTTGACATCGGGGTGATATTTTCGAGCTAAACGTCGATATGCTCGTTTGATTTCCTCTTTGTCAGTACTGCGATCGACTCCAAGGATTTCGTAATAATCACGCGCCATAGGGGGTTTCTCTGTCGCCTAAAGGATTCATGGACAATTATTTTAATTTAACCTAGCACCGATTGGATGCTTATGGGTATTCGTAGAGAGTACGTTTTACCGCACATGGTTTGATTTGGCTTTTGGCTTTTGGCTTTTGGCTTTTAGCTTTTGGCTTTTGGCTTTTGGCTTTTGGCTTTTAGCTTTTGGCTTTTGGCTTTTAGCTTTTAGCTTTTAGCTTTTGGCTTTTGGCTTTTGGCTTTTGGAATACTATGGTTTAGTTTTTACACTTACGTTTCCTTGGTTTACCAAGGTTTGACAAGCGAGACGGTAATTTTTGGGTTTGTTTTTTAGCTTCTTTTCTTCAAATTCTGTCCTCGGCGATAGGTTTTCCAACCCTTCGACAATCTCGACAGTACAGGTGGCACATTGTCCATAACCATTACAGTTAGTGAGCTTCGCAACAAATTTATAGATGTCAATGTTGTTTTCGAGAGCTTTGATCCGAAGGTTTGCCCCATCCATCGCGATCGCTTCTTTGCCTTCATTCACAAACGTAATGTTTGCCATAACTGAGTATTAATTCTTTGTTAATTTTTATTGCTTACTTAATTATGCGATCAAATGACTAAAATCTAGAGAAATTTTTAAAAGGATTACCCTATAGCCCTTTAAAAAATTCCTTTGCATTGGATTGAAGCGCAAAGCGCTGTAAAATTGATTTATATGGCTACAATTCTCTCCCATTCAAACATTGACGCTCTTTCTCACGATTTACATCGGTTGGTAGACAATCTCGAATCAGCCGAGCATGGGCAGTTAATTTACAGTGCATTGCAGACGATCGTCCAACTCAGTCAGACCGATACTGAGAGATTAGATTGGAAAATTTTGGCGGGTTCTTTGCAGGATATGCATCGGGCGATCGCTATGTTTTATCCGCATCGATTTAATCGTAAAGTTAGTATTTTTGGTTCAGCACGAACCAGTGAGGATGCACCTGAATACAAACAGGCTTTTGAGTTTGCTGAGAAAATTACCAAACAGGGATTTATGGTAATTACGGGGGCTGGGGGTGGCATCATGGCAGCAGGTAATGAGGGGGCGGGTAATAATTCCTTTGGGTTGAATATTAGTTTGCCCTTCGAGCAATCGAGCAATGGATTTGTCTCGGAGGATGCAAGGTTGGTGAGATTTCGCTATTTCTTTACGCGAAAATTATATTTTGTCAAAGAAAGCGATGCGATCGCTATTTTTCCTGGAGGCTTTGGGACACAGGATGAATTTTTTGAATGCTTGACCCTCTGTCAAACGGGACGGACAATGCCGCGCCCCATTGTATTGCTAGATAAAGAGGGTGGTGATTACTGGCAGCAGTGGCATATTTTTGTGCAAGACCAGTTAATCGAGCGGGGGTTAATTGCTACCGAGGATTGCAGTCTCTATAAAATCACCAATGATGTCGATGAGGCTTGCCAATTTATCGCGTCATTTTATAGCGTTTACCATTCCTGTCGATGGGTAGGCGATATCTTGGTGGTGCGTTTGCGGCAAGAAATTACGGATGCCCATTTAGATCGGCTTAACGATCTCTTTGGCGATATTTTGCTCAAGGGGAAAATCGAGCGCAGTCAAGCTTTACCCATGGAATCCAATGAACCCCATATCACCGATCTACCGCGCTTGATCATGCATTTCAATCAACATGATTTTGGGCGGCTGTACCAGTTGATCGCCGCCATTAACGATACCTGCGATCGCAGTAATCCAATGGTTTGTCATCCCGAACAGCGTTAAAATCAAACCCAATAGAGAGTTGCGGCGCTTCGCGCCGCAACTCTCTATTGGGTTTGATGTCCTGACTTACAGCGCTTTGCGCTCAAACCCAAACCAAGGAAATTTTTGAAAGCGTTGCTTCGCAACGCTTTCAAAAATTTCCTTATGGTTCGTTTGATCGATAATTGCTGTAGGTGGGATGGCTTGCTTGTTTTGTTTAAACGAAAATCATGGTTTTGAAAAATTTCGATCGCTTTTTTAGTCCTCAGCAATGGCAGATTCTTTTAACCACTGCTCAGATTGCTCACGACCTAAATATACGTGCTTTTGCCGTGGGAGGAATAGTGCGTGATGCGATCGCCCGCAAGTGCCAAGTATCGCCATCTTTTCCTAAGGATATTGATTTGGTATTTGACGGGAGTGCCAAGGCTGGAATTACCGTAGCGATCGCCTTACATGAGGTTTTTCCTGATTCTAAGCTGCAAATTCATGAGAAGTTTCAAACGGCGGAGCTAATCTGGCAAGATTTTACGCTGGATATGGCGACAGCCCGTCGGGAAATATATGCCTATGCAGGAGCAAATCCAGAGGTAAGCGCCACAACGCTGGAGGAAGATTTGTGGCGGCGCGATTTTACGGTTAATGCTTTGGCGTTGGAACTCGATCCGCAGTTAGGGATCAGAGGCGAAGTGCTCGATCGCTTCCAAGGTTTATCCGATTTGGTCGATCGGCAAGTCCGCGCCATTCGGGAAGGGAGTTTTGCCGAAGACCCAAGGCGCATATTTCGAGCAGTTCGGTTTGCGATCCGTCTGGGCTTTCAGCTTGAGCAAGCAACCCATGCAGAAATTATGGCGACGACAGCAAGCGGTCTCCATGATGCGATCGGCGGTGCGCGGTTGCGATCGGAACTGCTTTATACCCTAGCCGAACCCAAAGCTGCGCAAATGTTTGCCCTATTGCAACAATTAGGAGCCTTGCGCTGCCTCCATCCTGCATTGACATTGCCTACAGATTTAACTAATTCCTTTAAACATCAGTGGCGGCGATCGCAATATTGGCTGAGACTGATTAGTGATATCGAAACCAAAAACTACGCACCGCTTCAGCTTGGACTCGAATTATTACTATCCTATTTGCCCCCTACCCTTGCTACGCAACTCGATCTAAATTTAACGCCAGAGCAGAAATCTAGGCAGATTAAGTTAGCGGATTTGCTCGACAATTTAGAAAATTTAGCTAATGCTGCGCTAAAAAATTCCGAAATAGCGCAAAATCTGCAAAGATTTGATACCCAGTCCTTAATATTGGCTGGGGTGAAATGCAATCCTATTTTTCGCCCTATTCTCTGGCGTTACTTAACTCAGTGGCAATCGGTCAAATCTCCCTTAACGGGGGCAGATCTGCAACTGCTTGGCTATGCAAAGGGTAAGCGTATGGGAGAAACCTTAAAGCTGTTGCGATCAGCAGTCCTCGATCGGGAAATTCAATCCAAGGAGGAAGCGATCGCCTTTCTCGCTGCGATGGGATAACAAATGGTTAAAATGTAATTATACAAAAGCTTTAAGCGCCAATCAGTACATAAATTTAGGATCAACACATCATGAGAGGCGGTATTCGCGTCGGCAGCATTTCTGGCATTCCCATTTATATTGATTATTCTTGGTTACTCGTCCTCGGCTTTCTTGCCGTTTGGCTGAGTGCTGCCTACACCAAATTATCGCCCTCTTTTTATCTCGGCTATGGTGCGATTACGGCATTTCTTTTCTTTCTGTCGATCGCGTTCAATAAAATTGCCCATGCGGTTACAGCCAAACTGTGCGGGGTAGAAGTCAATGCGGTTAATATTCAGTTTATGGGTGGTTCCAATCCCGTTGAGAAAGAGTCTGACAGTCCATTCACCGTATTTAGTATTGCCATTTCGGGACCTTTAGCAAGCCTAATCTTAAGTGCGATCGGCTTCACGGCTGCTTGGATGCTGGCGGGTGATGCGATTTTTACAAGTAATCCTAAAACGATTGAGACCTTGCCTGAGAGCATTGGCGAACTGCGTACCATTTGGACAATGATTACCCTCAATATTGCCCGAATCAATCTCATATTTGGAGTGTTTAGCCTTATTCCCGCCCTTCCCTTTGAAGGCGGACATATTCTTAAGGCTGCGGTCTGGAAACTAACAGGCGATCGCTTTGCAGGCATTCGATGGGCTGCCCGTTCGGGGCAATTCTGTGGGATTATGACGATGATCTTGGGGGGCTTAGTCGCCTTGGGCAGTCCTATTGGCGGACTGTTCTTGATCTTCATCGGCTGGTTTTTATTGGGCAGTGCGGGGGGCTATCTCTACCTTAATAATCTTCAGCAAGCTCTATTGGATATTAATGCGGAAACGGCGATGACCAGAGATTTCCGACTGGTGGATGGAGAAATTTCCCTGCGTGATTTTGCTGATAAATTCCTGTTGATGGAGGAAAAAGACGCAAATCCTATTTACATTGCTTCATCCAATGGACGCGATCGCGGAATTATTTCCGCAGGGGCGATCCGTAATATTGACAGTAGTGAATGGCAATCGCAGACTTTACAATCTCTTGTCAAGCCCCTAGATGCGATCGATACCGTCGATCTCAAAGCTCCACTCTCTTTGGTGGTGAAACTACTTGAAGAGAAACAATTACGTTATGTGATCGTGCGATCGCCTGTCGGATCGGTTGCTGGTGTTATCGATCACGGTGATATCATTAAAGCTCTAGATAGCAAACTTCTATGGCGAATTCCTTCAGAATATATTAAACAAATTAAATTAGATGGCAAATTCCCGCCTAACTTTCGCCTAGTAGAAATTTGCGAACAGTTAAATAGGAAATAAGCAGAAGAACCAAAGCCAGAGAGCGCAATGCTCTCTGGCTTTGGTTCTAAACAAAAGCTACCAAAATTTAACGTCAGTTGGGGTTAAGCTGGTAAATTTTAAAATCCCAAAGGTAAAAGCCTTGCTACACAAGGCTTTTACCTTTGGGATTTGAGAAAGGGTTTGCGTAGCAAACCCTTTCTCAAATCCCGTTTCAAAATTATACCAAATCACAAAATGGCGTAGCCATTTTGTGATTTTAAAACCCTTACTGGATTTGGGTTTTAATTACCAAAAGTGTAGCCACACTTTTGGTAATTGGTATTACTTAGAAACCTAGAGAATCCAGATCGCCAGATAAATCATCGAGAGTGACAAAGTTCGGATTCACTTTGATATCGGAACTACTGAGAGTGATGGTTTCCATATTACCCAAGACTCGTTCTATCGTAGTTGCGCCCATATCAATATTGGGTATGCGATCACTTGTCTGCTTTGGTATAGCTGAAGGTTGGGTTTTATGCTGTTCCTCTTCCGCAATAAGCCGTAATAATTTATCCAAATTTTGCTGTGGAATTCTAGACTTAATGGTTTCAAGACTGACTTCTACATCATCACTGACAGGCTGTTCGATGGGGCGATCGCTTGAAGTGAATTGATCAAACAAATCTTCTTCTAGATCTTCTTCTAAATTTCCTTCTAAATCTTCAGAATTATCGGTATTGTCTGGCTTAGATATTTGTGAATTAACAAATTCAGAATTATTTGATGTACCGCTCTCCATAAAGTCATCAAACAAGGAGTCAGCAAAATCTGAACTTTCGGTAATATCATTAATTAGTTTAGGAACTGGAGAAACTACGACAGCCTCTTGGAAGTCATCAAATAAAGAATTTACAGTAATTTCCTCTAAACTAGCTTCTTGGTCTAGATTTATTGGCTGATCAGGTTGGGTTTGAGGGGGAACTTGAGGCGCGATAACTGGTTCGTTAAGTCCATAACTCTCTGGCTCAGGCTTAGTTTCGGATAAATCAAGGGTAATGCCTTGGTGGTGATGGGCGGTACTTTCCCGTTCCTGTGGCGGTTCCGCAGGTTCTAAAAATATTTTGGTAACTAGACGGATTTTGGCTTTTTGCCATTGTTGTCCAGGCTGCAATATTGATAGATTCGCAATCACCTGATCGCCATTTTCATCGGTCTGACTCGATTCAGCGATCGTGTCAAGCAGAATTCGTAGATTAGGATTGGAGGCAATTGCTGCAAATAAAAAGCTAGGTTGACTAATTACTTGAATTAGTTCAGTGAGCGTCGTTAGACATCGGACAGTGCCAACATGCTCGTCAGTAAACCGCACGATAATATCTTGATATTCTTGCAGGTTTTGCTGAATTTGCGATAATTTTTGGATTAAAATCACCCCCTTAGGATTGCTAACCAAGTCTCTACTGTGGTCTTGGACTAAATTATTTGCTTGAGTTACTTGAGGCTGGGTTACTTGTGGATTTGGTGTTTGCAGTTCGGGTAATGGTTGCTGTTGATTTTTGCCATCATCAAGATTGATTTCATGTTGCCATGCTAGATAGTGATTGTCTGAGCGATAGGTAAAAATTTTAACACGCTTGATTTGGGGCACTTGTAAAACGCTCATACCACGATGGATAATTGTCACAACTGCCTTTTGATTTGGTATTTGAGCAGCCTGCAAGGATATTTTTAAACATTCAGCTTCAATTACCGCTTCTGCATGAATGCCTTTTGATGCTAGCGATCTATTGATCAAAGTAGCGATCGCATGGGGATCGCCTTGCTTTGCCAAGTCCATAACGCTTAGTTGTGTCATACCCTATTCCCGATTGGCTACGAATTTCTCTTGTAAATCTTGTAAATATAGATTAAATGTAGATGCTTCAAATTAGATGTTTCAAAGATGTTTCAAGACTTCCCACTACTTCACAATTCTCTCATTGAAACCCGTTATATATTCGCAAGGATTTGCGATTTCACAGATACTTCAACCCAGTTATCCCAATTCACGAAAGCGTGACAACCCTTTTGTGAATTAAAATGTGAATTAAAATGTGAATTAAAAACTAAACTGGGTAAGGGTTTTCAAGTTAAGAAATGGCTACGCCATTTCTTAACTTGGTATTATTTTAGCGGAAAATTTCTGGATAAATACTCACACATAAAAAAGGGGCGCAAAGCACCCCTTTTTTATGTTAATTTGCAAAATGTCTAAGACATAGAGAAATTAATCTTCGTATAAACGACATTCAGCAGCTTCAGGATTATCATCGCAATATACTTCGAGGGAGTTTTTGGCTTTATCTTGTTTTTGATGAGAGGCTTCAGCTTGTAATTCCTCAACGGCATCCCATGCAACGGCACATTCCTTAGAATCTTTACCGCTTGTTTCGCAGGTTTCTCTGGCTATTTGTACTTCTTCGAGGATTTTCTCTTTAATATTGCTCATGTATTTTTTCTACTATCTATGACTTAGATATTAACAGACTGAGGCAAACTAGCCATCATGCATCAGGAGTAGGAATCTCGATGATAGTGGTTTAGCCAAAACCTAGGGTCGATGGGAGCATTCCCGCCAAGATAATAAAGCCGATCCAGACATTTTGACCAAAGGCTTTTTGATATAACTCGCTCGGGATCTCCGCTTGATTCAATCTGTTACATTGCCATATCCATATTACTGCGCTAGTCAAGCAGGCAAAGTAGTGTGTGTAACCAAGTTGAATTTCCAAACCCAGCCAAACCAAGCATCCCAGTGTAATTGCCAAAAAAATAGCGATCGCAAATGTTACATATCTTCCAAAAAATAGGGCACTGGATTTAATACCAACCCTCATATCATCGGAGCGATCGCTCATGGCATAGATCGTGTCAAAGCCCATCGTCCAAGCAATTACCGCTATCCATAGCTCCCAAGCATGGCGATCAAGTCCACCCGTCACGGCGCTCCAAGGAATCAGTACCGTAAATCCCCATGCGATCGATAGTACGAGTTGGGGTACAGCAAAGAACCGCTTGCAGGCAGGATAAATGACAATAACGGGAACAGCGGCAAAGCAAAGCCCAAAACTCAGGGGATTGAGGTAGGTGGATAGCAGGAAGGCACATAGTCCTGAAACCAATAATACGGCGATCCCAACTTGAATGGATAAGGAGCGCTCGGCGAGGGGACGATTTTTGGTGCGATCAACCATGGGATCGATATCAAGATCCCAGATATCATTAATCACACAACCTGCGGCACTGGTTGCCAAACTACCGAGAATTACCACGATCAAGAGGTTAAGAGGTGGTAGGTGATGTTGCGATTTGGATGCGGCTACGGTTGCCCACAATGCAGGCAGCATCAATATAAGCCTTCCAGCAGGTTTATGCCAACGTAAAAGACGAACAATCTTTTGAAATGTTGGCTCATTGTTGCTCAGGCTAGTCGTCATGGTGAATGCTTATCAATTCCTTTGCCTTGAATATATTAATTCTATAGTAATGCTTAAGTTAGTTAAGTAACTAGGCACAAATATAAAGCCCAAAACCTATGGCGCAAGCGCTGCGTGCGCCATAGGTTTTTCCTCGCTACTTACGTTATACCAAATCACAAAATGGCGTTGCCATTTTGTGATTTGAAAACCCTTACTGGTTTTGGTTTTTAATTCACAAAAGTGTTGTCACACTTTCGTGAATTGGTATTAGTTAAGCAGCAAAACCACAAGATGAGTGGCGGTGCTTCGCACCGCCACTCATCTTGTGGTTTTGCGTTGCTATAGAAGAAAGAATCGAACGAGTGTTAACTTCCTTGCTTTTAAGCAAAGTAGCTGATTACAAAGCTTTTCAGTATTGTTACGTTATTGGTTAAGTCGCGAGACATCTCTGTAATGGCAAGAGTTAATGGCAAAAGGTAATGGCAAAAGTATGAGGTTAAGAGATGCGTTCAATTCAATCTTTTTTTTCAGCTATTTTTAAACAGTCTTTAACATCTGCACTGATAGGTTTGTCTTTGATCCTTGGTGCTGGAGTAAGTGGTGGGAATGCTTCGTCAGAAAATTTAACGATTGGATCAACGAGTGAGTTGGTCAATGATCAAACTTGTGATGGTACGGGGGGGATTTTGGCTTATGCGGAGACAAAAGATTATGCGCTTTATATCTGTTCCGATCTTAAAGATATTTCCCAACCCCGTTATTATCGTAGCGTGAATAAAAATGGCACGCCTGGAGTCAAGCTTAATGCGAGGACTTACAATCCCAATCAAGGTAGCTATTTTGAATTTCGCAACGGCGATTATGTATATCTACTCCAGATTCCTTCTGAAAATATTAAAAATCCCCAACTGGTAGTTGAGTTTCCTGATGGCTCGGGATATGAGCAAAAAATATCGCGGTTTTTAATGAATGGTGAAGCGCGATCGCCTATATCTAATAAATAAAAATAAATAAAAAGCAAATAAAAAAGGCGGTGCGATGTGCCGCCTTTTTTGTTAAATATGCTAGTATGTATAGCCTGTCGGGGAATTAGCTCAGTTGGTAGAGTGCTGCGATCGCACCGCAGAGGTCAGGGGTTCGAGCCTCCTATTCTCCATTTTTCTTAATAGCAAGGGTAATCCGATGACTATTAGTCCTAGATTTCTGCCCAAAGAAATTGCCCCATTGATTGCTAGTAATAAAAATTTATACTTGGTAAGAGGGCGATTATGCTGGGGCAATAATATAGTGTCACTTTCCCGATTATGTCTAGTAATATTTTAGACCAAAACACAAAGTAGAGGCTACAGATGGTATAAAAGAAAGAGAAGCAAAAGAGGAGGCAAAATGGCAGGAGTATATAAGCTAGAGATCAGCGAAAGTGAAGAAGAGCTAAAAGAGATGCTAGGAAAACAAAAAACAGCATCAGATAAAGAAAGAGTACAAGTATTGTATTTGCTGAAAAGTAAGCAAGCAGGGACAGTCCAAATCGCCGCTCAACTAGTCGGCAGAAATCGAGTAACGGTGCAAGAGTGGTTGAAAGAATATAGGAAGGGAGGAATTAGCGGCTTACTAAGTCACAAGCCGAGAGTAGGGAGAAAGTCAAAAATTCCAGACTGGGCCCAAAAAGCATTGCACAAGGAATTGCAACAGGAGCAGGGGTTTAATAGCTACGGAGAGATACGACAATGGTTACAAGAAAAACTGGGAATCGAAATCTCATATAAAAATGTGCATGACTTGGTGCATTCCCGCATGAAGGCAAAACTGAAAGTAGCGCGTCCTTATAGCCCCACCCACAACCAAGAGCAAGAGAGTATAACGTGAGATGTGTAAAGTCTGGGATGTATATAGAGAGATAATCTAGACACCCAATTACTAACACTAAAACCCATAAATATACGCAAATGTGTATTGTCTATATGGTCAGAAATTCTGCGCTGAACTCAAGGCAATTTATAGTGTTGACGCGGAATCGGAGGCGGAGTTGAACTTAGAAAAAACAAGCGATCGCCTTCTAACCGTTATTTCCTCTCCTCAAGTTCTAAGTGATCGCTTGGGCAAATGGGATAGCTTCGTCTTGGGATTTTTCGTCTAGGTCAAAGGCATAAATTTCTTCTAGAGGCAGAGAAGTCTGATGTTCCCAAATATAATAAAGCCAAGTTTGAGAAGGTGGTTCAAGAGATACGGAAGCTGACGTTTTTATCTCAAGCGAAATTTATGCCGCAGATGCAGCGCTTATGTAATGAGGCGGGTGTGATTTTGGCGATCGTACCTGCGATTCCTTGTGCTTATACGAGTGAGGTGACGCTTTGGCTAAATCCGCACAGAGCTTTGATCCAGCTTTCGTTGTATGGCAAAACTGGCAATTTTTGCGTCATATTCTAAGGCGGTGGCGATGATTAGGCGATCGAAGGGATCTTTGTGAATGGGAGATAGGTTTACTGCTCTGACTGTAATTGCTGGAGATAGGAGAGTGTACAGTAAATTGTGTAAAGTCTGGGATATATACAGAGAGATAATCTGGACACACAATTACCAACACTAAAACCGATGAATATACGCAAAGAAATACTCGATGAATTGTTGCAAGAATGTAAAACACCACCCGACTTATTTGGAGAAGGAGGAATCCTGAAACAACTAACCACCGCACTAGTGGAGCGAGCATTGGAAGCAGAATTATCGACCCATCTAGGGTACAACCCACATTCCGCTCTTATTTTACTGAAAAAAGTATTTAGAAAACAAATCCTTATACAGTCAGTGTTTTGAGCTTTACCAGCAAAAATATCACTATCTTAATATTTCAAATAGTGATGCACTAATAGGAATTAATACTATTAATTTTTCCAAAAATCACTGAAACCCTCATTGTCTCGTTTTAAATATTTTTAGGCTTCCATTACGAGCGGAATGTGGGGTACAAGAAGCATGAATCGAAACCAGAAGGACAAAGCAACAGTCGTAACGGCTATAGCCAGAAAAAAGTCCAAGGCGACTTTGGTGTAGCCGAAATCGCAGTCCCCCGCGATCGGCAAGGAGATTTTGAACCACAACTGGTCAAGAAAGGACAAAATCGACTGTCAGGACTAGACGAGAAGATCATTGCTTTGTATTCGCGAGGTATGAGTGTCAGGGATATCCAAGCCCAGTTGCAAGAAATGTATGGGGTCGAAGTATCACCAACGCTTATTTCCAATGTCACTGATGAGGTAATTGATGAAGTCAAGCAATGCG
>NZ_SELU01000124.1:0-1157 GCF_006861605.1 Pseudanabaena sp. UWO310
TCACGCTGTCATCCTCGAAATCAAGTCTGATAGCTATCGTCGTCTGGTTGCTTCTACTCGCTCTCAGTCAACTTAACTTTCCATTTTTGTGGCTCTCTCTCAACGATCTAACCTTGTCGTGGCGATCGGTTCTTGGCGCGAATTTATGTTTGCGATCTGAACTGCTCTTTCGCGTCAACTACCCGACATTATTCTGTCGCGTCACGACAAAACCCTTGACATTTAATACAATTTCAAAGGCTTGTTCTTGGTGGTAGCGAAAATGAAAGGGTTCTCCTTTATCAGTTCGGAAATATTGAGAACAGTCTGGATGTAAGATGCCTGCGGCAATAAGTTCGCTGGTGGTACGTCCTTTTTGATATTCGGGAGTTAGTTGCAGGAGGGGTGGTGTCCAGAGATGTCCATCGTTTAACTCCTGTTCGACAAACTCTTTGAGTCGCGGATCGGAGATTTTGAGAAAGCTTTCGATGTAGCTGCGATATTCATTGATGATGCGATCGCGTTGAGCAAAGATGTTAAGTGCGTTAGGTTTCATTTTCGATTCTGCATTTACTGATGTTTATTTTTGAAATAGATTTTCAAATGGTTCTGTATTTTTCCAGCGATAGGTGTTGAAGTCTCGATAATCGACGGACAAAATACGACCATGTCCTAGCTCTTCTGCGAGGATGACTAGGGAAGCGTCGGCTAAGTCCATTGGTAAGTTTCAATATTTTTCCATAAGCTGTTCGATACGAGGACAATGGATCGAGATCGAATATTTTCACCATTCCTGCTGCAATTTTGCGGATGAAGAGTTTTGGTGCATCTATCCCCACTCTTTTTTGCATGAGGTAACAGGTTTCTGTAACTACGCACCAAGTTGTAATAAATTCTTCGTTCTCTAGTTTTTGAAATAGTTGAGTAGCAGATTGATGAGCAGCATCTTTCCGATTTGCCAGAGCTAACAAAAAGCCAGTATCAACGATTAGCATATTTTTGTTCGAGTTCGTTACTCAGGGAGGTTTTGTAATTTTTGGATAGATCTGGTTCTTACTTTTCCCGTTAAGTATGAATTTGGGCAAGAAGCCAGCCTTGGCAAAGTTCACGTAAATTAGACCAACCACGCCAGAGAACTTGAATACCAATGGGAGATTTGCGACGATGCTCAAGATACC
>NZ_SELU01000099.1:0-12032 GCF_006861605.1 Pseudanabaena sp. UWO310
CTTGTCCCACCAGTTCATCATTTTTCTTCCCTACTTTTACTTGCTTTTTACTACTTTAACCCCATCCGTACCATCTACCTGAAACCCCCTTCTCGTTTACCTTTCAAAGATGACGTGAAAAGTAAGATCTGGTTCTGCTTCCATGCAACCGATAAAGTCTGTCCAGTCTTGTTTTGGGGTTGCTAGATTGCTCTGTTGGTTTGGTTTAGCCTGTTTTTTTAGTAAATCGATTAAGTTAAAGATAATTTGCTGTGCTTCTGGGGTAAGTTCTGCGATGTCTTGTTGAATGGTGTTTAGGTTAGGCATGGTATGTATTCTCCTGTTTAACTAACGGCAAAATCGGTGTATTTGCGGAGGTTGGGCGGATCGAAGGCGAGGACAATATCTGCTTTGGGAATGCCGAGATCTACTAATTTATTGGCTATGCCAATTTCTGTGCCGTCTTGCTGAATCCAAATTTTGTGGTCAATGATGTCAAGGTGGAGAACAACGCCATAGACTCGTTTAGAGTTGCGCCAACCTACATAGACGAGTTGATAATGGTCATGTTCGGTGTCAAAGATTGTTTCTGCACGAATACGGGTATCCCAAACTAGGCTGGCGTGTTCTTTTAGGAGGTTTTGGATATGTTGACGGTATTGGGTGAGGGTATCCATTTGACTATGTTCTCCTGTTCGATGTCGTAGGTAATTAGGTAAATGGTGTTCTGTTGAAGTAGTTCTTGGACTAAGGAAGTGGCAAAAAATTTGTCATAGAGGTTTTCGGGGACGGCTAGATAGAGGATACGATCGCTTTCTAGTTTTTGCAGGGCAAGTCTATAGGTTATAAATTGTCCTAATGCTCCATAAAATTCAGAAATTTTAGAAGATCCGAGAAAACTTTTGATTTCTACTGCAATTTTAGTTTCTCCTAGTTCGGCTGCAAGAATTTTTTCGGCTCCAAGGTCTATGGCTAGGTCAAAGCTGTCTGTTTGGAGTCCATAGGGATCGTGGGTTATTTGCCAATTTTCTTTTTCAAGGGCGTGTCTGACAACTTGGTGAAATAGATCGCGGGCTGACATGATTTTCCTCCTAATATCCCAGTTTATCCCATGCTTCGAGAACGAGGCGTTGGGTGCGGTATTCGCCATATTTCTTCATTTCGTTGTTTTTTAGGACTCTAAATGTCTCGCTGGGGAAGTCTGCGCCGTAGATGTCGGCAGGGTCGAGGATGTAGCGCAGTTCGTCACGGGTTAAGCCGTAGAGTTTGGCATAGTAGGCATCGAGTTCGGCACGGATTTGGGCGCGGCGGGTTTCGTGCCAGATGAAGGGGGGAAGGGGGATGCCAAGCCCCTCCCCCCCTGCCCCTCTCCCAGAGGGCGAGGGGTGTAAGAAGTCTTCTTGCTCCCCCTCGCCCTCTTTGGGAGAGGGGGTTGGGGGGTGAGGGTCTTGCTCGAAGGCGGCGCGGTTGGCTTGCCATTGTTCGAGGATAAGTTGGCGGAGGTGGGTTTGGTGGGTGGGGTCTGGTGGGGTGGTGAGTTCGAGTTGTTTTTTGCCTGTGAGGTCTAGTTCTAGGTCAAGCCCCAGTTGTTGTTTGTCGCTGGCTTGGATGAGGATAGAGTGGGTTTCGGTTTTGCTCCCTTCGACTTCGCTCTGGGATCGAGTGGGTGTGGGATTCCAAAGGTCGTCGGCAAAGGGTTTGATGTCCCATGCGGTGTAGGTGAGTTCGAGGACGCGGGGGGCGATGTAGTTGATGTCGTTTTGGCTGTAGCGATCGGGGGGTAGGACGGGGAGTTGTTTTAATGCTGTAAAAGTTAAATGAACTCCTCCTATTTTTTGGCGAGTGATAAAATCAAAAAATAGACTATTAAAATTACCAAATAGACAACAAAGTAAATGATTGTGTTGATCGACAAGAACAATTGGCGCAGTATGTCCAACCGCAGTTTTTGGTAAAACACTAAATATTGCTGTTCTTTCATTATTTGAAGAAGCAATATCACGAAAAGCAATTAGCCAATTCTTGTTAGTCTTGCCATTCAGTCGATTTTCTATTTCGTTTTTTTCTATCCAGTATCGAGGCATAACCTCAAAACTGAAATTAATCTTTTGTGTCCCATTTGTTTGTGGTAAGTTTCCCTCATTTATGTTTTCTTGACTAGCATTCTCATATGTAGAAAATCTATGATCAAAGTGCCAGAAAAATTTAGCCTCATACAGTGGCAAAAAATTTTCGCAAGCTTCATTTTTAAATAAATAACTATCATTAGCCATGTGAAACATACTCATAAATGAAATACTCCAAGGATTTTCCCCAGTCATTTCATTTTCTAATACTGGCACTGTTTGATATATTTTTTTAGTTATTTCTGCATCTTGATTCGTTCTAAAAACAGGACAATTAAGAGTGTTAGGATTAATACGTTTAAAATCATCTTGATCTAAAATGATTTGTTTGTTGTCTTGATTTGCTTCTTGAATAGTCAAAGATAACCAACAAAATTTCATTGCTGGAGATTGTCTAGACTTACCCTGCATAATTACAATTGCAAAAGTAATGTAATCCTTTATATCTGTAAATATTTTCTTAGAATTAATGAAACCCATAATTCTTGAAAGGCTAGATTTTTCTACTAAGTCTCGGAAAAAAGCTGAGGTTGTAGAACTTGTCGCAATCCCCGTAGGCACAATAATTCCAGCCCTACCATTCCCCGCAATCAAATCCCTCGCCGTCTCCGAAAACACCGCATAGGTATTCACATCACCCACCGCCGTCAAAGGAAACCGATTCGACTCGCGGATAAACTTACTTTGTGCCTCAGCATCATGCTTCGCGGCCTCAAACTCCCGTGCCAATTCAGGCTTAAGAGTTGGCAAAGTCTTAATCAACTTCTCCCGTTCCGACTTATTCGCCGCCTTCGCGATCTCCGCATCCCGCGATGCAAAAAACTCCTTTTCCTGTAACTTGATGCGCTCCCAAGGAGGATTACCGAGAATGCAATCAAAACCATCATTCTCAAACACATCAGGAAACTCTAAAGCCCAATGAAAAAAGCCCTTCTCAGAGGCTAACTGATTCGCAGCATCAACGATTTCCCTTACTCCTATCGCTGGAAGACCCTCACCCCCAGCCCCTCTCCCAAGGGGGGAGAGGGGAGCAAGACCTTCTTCGGTTCCTGTTCCCCCTCTCCCTTTTTGGAAGAGGGGGCTAGGGGGTGAGGGTAAGCTATTGACATAGCTAGTAGAGTTTTGGGAGAGGGGGCTAGGGGGTGAGGGAATATCCTCATTCAACAACCTGATCAACGCCGCCGTAGTTGGCAATAACTGCAAATTCTGCTCAGTCAAAGGCATAAAAAACGCCGCCGTCCACAAATTGCAAGCTGAACGACTGCGCCACCACTTGCGATCGCGTTGATTCGCCTCATAGCGATCCTTCTTCTGCTTCACAAATTCAGGCGTATTCTCAGGAATCCGATCTAACTCCTGCCATGCTGAGGCAATTTCCGCCAAATCATCATCTAACTGACCAGCCGTTGAGAGTTGCCCCTTGAGATCCTTGAGCCTTTCCTGCTTATTCGCCTTCTTCTTGATGCTAGACAGCGCCTTATCATCCCCAGTCACCGCCTTAAACGCCTCATCAGGAATCCCTTCCTTTAATACATCGAGATTTAAAACACCCACCAACGAGTTCCCGCACTTAATGCGATGGTCGAGGAAATTAAGGAGCATCCCCTTCGCAAAACCCTCAATCCAGAGCGCAACTTTGCAAAGGTCAACCGCTAGGGGATTGATATCCACACCATAAATGCAATGCTGAATCACATCACGGGTCGCCTCACGCAAAGGTTCAGGACTAGGCGCAGCTTCACCCGTCCGCACTTTAGCCAATTCCTTCCCAATCCTTCGTGCTGCTGCCAATAAGAAATGTCCCGACCCACAGGCAGGATCGCAAACTTTGATGGAGAGGAGTGCGGATTCTTGAAGTTGTTGAAGACCCTCACCCCCAGCCCCTCTCCCAGAGGGCGAGGGGAGCAAGAAAGATTGTTTGATTGTTTCTAAGGTCTCAGAGAGTGATGTTTCTACTTGTTGACTACTGACACGCACAAAATGTAACCCAAGAGATTCAAGGAGTCCTTGCCGTTGACGGTCTAGCTCTTTCTGAGATTCATGGATTAGTCCATCAACTTCTACAATTAAGTTTTCTTCTCTACAGAAAAAATCAACTATAAATGTGCCAATAGGATGCTGACGGCGAAACTTACGATTTTCTAGCTTACGGTTACGAATTGCCTCCCACAAAATTGCTTCACTTTGAGTTGGCTCTTTACGAAATTGTCGCGCCACATCCTGCATTTTCTTCCGCAAATCATCAGAAATTTCCCAAGAATCCCTCACCCCTGCCCCTCTCCCTGAGGGCGAGGGGTTCTGAAATTCGTCTTGCTCCCCCTCGCCCCTAGGGAGAGGGGGCTGGGGGGTGAGGGAATTCTTCGCCTCATTCATCCTTTCTGCAATCACTGGCTCCAAGGCACTCTTCACCAACTGCGCCACAAGCTCCGATGGCGTGTAATAGGCTCCTGTCGTTTTGCGATCGCTACCCGCCACTAACAAAAACTCATACTTACCCTGAGACAAACTCACCTGTGGATGAAAATCTAACAAGCTCTCATAAACACTACCTAACTCCTCCACATCCAGCGCCGCATAATTAACCCGCCGCAGTTGTGCCTTATCGGTCGGTGCATAGAGCGATAGATTGCGAATGACAACCATGAGATCGTAATTATCTAAGGCACTGACATTTAGCTCTGGCAAAGTCGTTGAGCCGAACAAATCGCCATTAAGCGGCGATAGCCCCAACAACTCACCGCGCCAATTTTCATCAAAAAGGCAAAACGTCACCCGCAAACCTTGCCATAGGTCTTGAAATCCTTCGCGGCGAGGAACGATCGCCTTTTCTGCTAGAGCGCGTAAACGCTCAATGCTGTAATACTCCTCATAAATCCGCACCTTTTCAGGATCTTCCCCCGTCAGTAACAAATTGCGCGACTCCGCCACCATCAAGAATAAAAGGCGATAGATCAGCAACAGGATTTGTCGATAAAAATCGCGATCGCTAATTTTGCCCTCATCCCCCCTGCCCCCTTCTCCCAATGAGGGCGAAGGGGGAGTAAGAGCATCCCTCAATGCTTGATTTTTGGGATGTTGCAAGAAACCATTTCCTAATTGGGCGATCGCTCTTTCAACACCATCTCTTAGGCGATCGCGTACCCTGCCGCCCTGCTGCAAAGTCTCTTGATGATAAAACTCCAACAGACACTCATGGGCATCGTCCATTCCCTGCGGTAAACGCGATCGGTGAAATAGGCGATAAAACAACCCAAAGTCTGCAAAATTCTCACCTTCGAGAATTTGCTCAAGATCGAACTCAATATAAGTAAGCCTCGTCATCAAAGAAGAATCGCGCAACAACCGCCACTGAAAACCATTGGTAGTAATCCCCCATAGATGCTCAGTCCGATTGAGATATTCCTGCATCAACCCATGAGCCGACAGCCTCGGATTTCCACTTGGCGGCTTCTGGTCAAGTCTTATTCTGCATCCAGTAATATGAATCGGAGGTTCGCCCTCACCCCTAGCCCCTCTCCCTCTGGGAGAGGGGGACAATATTCCTGATTCTCTTTCTCCCCCTCGCCCTTTTTGGGAGAGGGGGCTGGGGGGTGAGGGCATTCCCGCCCGATGCGAAATCGCAAAACTCTGTCCATCAATAACTTCCGCCTCACCCCTAAAACTTGGCAAATATCCCAAGTTATAAAGTAAAGGCACAACCCAAGCCTTGCGCGTTTCCGTAGTCCCAGACTCCGAGAAACTCGATTCTTCACGGGATTTTTTAAATCCTGCCCAAAACTTTTTTGCCTCACCCCACACCGTCGCAATCTCATCCGCCAGCTTATCCGCCTTCGCAAAGCCAAAATCTTCGGGCGCTTGTCCCTTAACATTGCCCGTAACCAGATCCGCAAGATAGTCCCCCGCAATCAAATTACCTTCGATATGCAAACCTGTACTATTTTTGACGATTTGAGTAGTGGTCATGATACTTAATAAATTGATGATTAACCGTAGCAAGGCTTTAGCCTCTGAGTTTAAAGTGGTAATAGGCTAAAGCCTTGACTACTCTGAACTACTTAGGTTTCAAAACATAGACACCGAGCAAATCCATCGGTAACTGAGCCTTCACTTTGACCTGTCCCTCCTTCGTAATTGCTCTAACTCTACGGTGAGATTGCGCTAAATCCTGCGATCGCGACTTCGCTATTAATTCCAATTCCTCCTGCAAATCTTCCATACTTTCTAACAAGTCGCGCATATCCGATCGCACCAGCCCCAAACTAGGCGGATCGGCAACGGGTCGAGCCGTTTCAATTAACCGTAAAGCCTCACTTTGTTCTAGCCAAATCGGATTTGAAGTTGAGCCTGTAAACCCAACCACTAAACATTCTTCAGCTAATAGGCTTTTATCCTCCTTAAGTCCTTGTTTATGACTATCGATCAAATGCCGCAAGCGCAATAGTAATAACGTCGTGCGCTTAGTCACCGCATCTGTCACCGTGAAACCACAACGCGCCGCCACAGGATCAACTGTATTACTCAAGACATCCTCTAATAGAAATCGCGCTAAGCTTTCGACTAGGGGATGATTGCGACCAATAAACTCTACCCCATCAGGCATAGGACTGACAAAGGAAAGAGTTAACTTTTGCCGATCGCCTAAGAATGCGGACAGACTTGGAGCAATCTGGGACGGGATATTTGGCAACAGATAGCAAGGATGCTTTTGGATGGTTTTGGGAATGAGTGAGGCATTCAAACGCCCACAAGCCGATCGCACAAAGCGCTCGATTTCTGTAGCACTACCCAACACGTGATCGGACTCAATTAATTCCTGTTGCACATCCTCCGAAGTAATCGCCCTCTGAGCAAACCTTGTACGGCTAACTTTTTCCTCAGCTTGCTCCCAAATGCGATTCATTTCAGCATCCAGTAGCGCCAACTGTGAGCCAGCGTCAAAAATAGAAAGCTGTACGCCTGCCGATTCGTATTCAAATAAAGAGTTGAAAATTCGCTCGGTAATGTTGGCATTGTCCATCGGCACAGGCACAGTAATTCCCAAGGAACGATGAATTTTAACCGCCTTGCGAATCAATACTTTTAACACCACATCATCTATGGGATTATCTTGTCCACAGAGTAAAGCACATTTCACTTCCGATGCTTTTTGACCATAGCGATCGACCCTACCCTCTCTCTGTTCTAAGCGATTAGGATTCCAAGGTAAGTCATAGTGCAGCACTGCCGAGAAATGCTCTTGCAAATTTACGCCTTCACTCAAGCAATCCGTCGCCACTAGCACTCGTTGGGGATAGCTGGCAAGTTCGTTTAAAAATATCTCCCGTTCATCTTCCGACTGTTCGCCCGTAATCGCCAACACCCGCAAGCGATCGCCTTTTTTGTCGAGCTTTTGTTTCAGCACGTCGCCCAAATGCTTAGCTAAATACTGCGCCGTGGCAATATAGCGACACCAGATAATCGGATGATGTCCTTCTTCCAAGAGCTTGATGATAGTAGCGATCGCCTGTTGCAACTTGGCATCTTTTGCCCCGTAGAGCTTTTCGGCGGATTGGACAAAGGCTTTAAGCTTACGGCGATCGCTATCTCGATATTGTTGCTGTCCCTGCTCGATCGCCAATATGGGCTGAGCATCGGCAGACTGTTCCTGTTCTGTCGGATCGTAAACATAGGATGCCATCAAGTCTTCATCAATCGCTTCTTCCTCTAAGCGCTCCGAAACCTCACGTTTTTCCACCTGTTTACTCAAGGTCGCTACCGCCGCCGCAGGTGATGACATCACACAACGAATCAGCGCCAATGCTGCCCAATAGCGTCCCCGCTTTTGAGCATAGGACATATCATCGGTAACACCCTTAACCAAGCCCCGTGCAAAATCATAAACCTCATTAAATAATTCCCGATATTCTCGCGTCAGCTTGTAACTAAGCTCCGTAGATAATCTTTCAGGGAATGGGGTTTCACTCCCTAGCCATTGCTTCACGTCAGCACGACGACGTTGAATAAAATGATTGGCTAATTTGATTCTCTCTTTCTCTGAGAGATGTTCTAAATTCATCGCTGCAAATTCTGGTTTAACCAAGCCCAAAATTGACAAAAAAGATTCTTCAATACCGCTATGGGGCGTTGCTGATAGCAGCATTAAATGTTGATCCTGCTTTGCTGCAATCTCATTAACTAACTGATGGCGCTGCTGTTGAGAAGCACTTTGACCACTCGGACGCGCACAGGTATGCGCCTCATCGACTATCACTAAATCTGGGCAATAGGCTAAAAAACTCGCTCGACGTTTATCGGACTTGGCATAATCTAAACTAACGATGATGTGGGGATAGTAACCAAATACATGATGATCTCCCGCAGGTAGCGATCGCTCTAATTTGCCCACTGTCCCCGACCGAATCACAACTGCCTCAATATGAAACTTCTCCCGTAATTCCCTTTGCCATTGATCGCATAGGTGCGGTGGACATAAAACAGCAATTCGTTTAATTTCATGGCGATCGAGCATTTCCCTTGCTATCAATCCCGCCTCAATTGTCTTCCCAATCCCCACATCATCAGCGATTAGTAGGCGTACTGTTTCTAATCGCAAAGCCATCAGCAAAGGAACCATCTGATAAGGACGTGGATAAACCGACAATCTCCCCAAACTCCGAAAAGGTCCCGCGCCATTCCGCAAACTTAGCCTTGCTGCATCCATCAATAACAGAGCCGCTTGACGGTCTTTAATTGCTTCAGGTTGTGGTGCAGGAAATTCGGCAGACTCGATTACATCCAATCCCAGTTTATCGAAAATGCCACAGATCTCATCTTCGTTGCCGCTTAAAGGTCTTAGTCTGACCACATCTGCATGATTTGACGGTAAAACAATCCACTGGCGATCGCGACAGGTAACGACGGAACCGATATTGTAACTGGGCATTGTTGGCATTTTATATAGTCAAGCGCATCAAAACAATCTGCGTAAAAGAAAGAACTAGAAAGAGCTAATATGTCGTATTTTAAAATACGACCCCCAATAGCAACCAATTTAGCATTAAATTTTCACAATAACTACAGCAAAGCAATTTTTGTTCAAGATATCAACCGAGAAAATTTGTGGCAGGGCTTTCTCTTTTTTACTAGAGCTAAAAACACTTTAAAGATAAAGAACCCAAAAGTTATGGGATACGTTGCGTATCCCATAACTTTTGGGTTCTTTGTGTCGTATATTAAAATACGACATCGCTGGCAATGATATGAGCAAAAAACAAATAATCATTGGAATTGTTGCAAATGCAGGAGGGGTGGGGAAATCAACTCTCGCTGTCCATCTCGCCTATGAATTAAGCAAGCATAAAATATCTGTTGCATTAATCGATCTTGATCCTCAACGAGCCCTAGATGTTTTCTGTGGACTCCCACCCGCCACACCAGAAACATCAATAGTTGGAGCTTTGTCTAAAGAATTTACAGGTGATTGGACATTGGTTCCTGCATGGAATATTGCTAACATCGAAGTCTGTCAAGGTCATCCCAGCATGGCAAGACTAGCCGATGATCTAGTGATTCGTCGCCGAGGGGAATATGCTCTCGCCGATCGCTTAAAAAGTCATCCCCTACGTCATGATGTCGTGATATTAGACTGCCCTGCGACGATGGGCATCATTTGCGAAAACGCGATCGCGGCTAGTACAGGCTTACTTGTACCGATCCAGCTAGAAATGAAGTCTATCTCTGGAGTTGCGGATTTAGTTGAATGGGCGATCGCTATCACAGAGGATCTCAAACTCGATCCTTCCCCTCAGATACTTGGACTAGTACCTAGTCTCTATGATAGTAGTCGTGCGATCCATCGACAATATTTACAACAGTTGCCAGAAATAACTGAGCAGTTAAGGATCAAGCTATATCCACATATCCGTGATTCATCTGAATTCAAAAACTCTAGTGCTAATGGGTTACCATTACAAAAATATCGCCCAAATCATCCTGCTTGCAGCGATTTTCAAGAGATCGCCAAAGATATCATTAAATTATTAAAAGGTTAGAATGGGTGGCGCGAAGGGGCTCCCGTACTAAAACAAATAAATTCAAACAGGAAATACTCATGGGAAAAATTCCATCAATTTCACAAAGATTTACTGGCGCAATCCAAGCGACAGATCAAGCACAACGTATTTCTGAACTACAAGCCGAAGTAGAAAAGCTGCGATCTTCTCAGTCTCCTGTCCTAGAAAAGCAAATTGAAGCCCTCAGATCGCAGTTACAAGAACAATCTGGAGAACAAGATATTGAGGTAAGCAAGATTCAAGCAAATCCTCATCAACCGCGTCAGACTATTACCAATGAAAGCATTCAAACTATTGCCCGAAGTCTCGAAAAAGATGGACAAATTACCCCATTAATTGTGATCCCTCAAGATGACCACTATATCCTATTGGATGGTCAACGCCGTTGGGAAGCTGCCAAAATCTTAGGCTGGCAAACACTGCGATCAGTTATCGCCATCATGCCAGATGACTTACATCGGAAAGCACTACTGACATTTATTCACCATGAAGATCTTAATCCTCTTGACAAAGCCGAAGCAATCTTTAAAGAAGTTGCTGATGCTACCAGTATGGGAACAGAGGGGATATTGACAGTTCTGGCAACGGGATTAAGACGTTTAGAAAGACAAAAACAAACAAGCCAACTAACAAGTCTTGTCACCGCCACTACCGAAGAACAGATCTCAGGACTTCAAAGGTTAGGCGTGAATGAAGCTGAAGAAAAATTACTGTTAGTGTTGCTAGGTTTAGCGCTCAACCCAACATCAGTAAAAGCAAATCTGATGCCGATGCTGTCCCTACCTAATGACTTAAAGCAAGCGATTAGAGAAAAAGGACTCAAGGGCGCTCATGCCTTAGCACTTTCTGTCTTATCAGCAAAAGCATTAGAAACTTCGGAAAAGATAGCATCGAAAGAGCGCATCAAAGCCACAGAGCAAGTATTATCCGAAGAGTTAAACGTTGCTAAAACCAGAGAACTTGTTGCTCAAATTAAGGCTAAATACATTAAGTCAGAGCATAGTTCATCAAAACAAATCATATCGATACAGCGAAGTGTAGAGAAATTGTCTAGGGAAAATATTGCTAACACAAATCTAGAACAGATAAAAGATCTACGAGCACTTTTTCAGCAGAAACTAGAAGAAATTGAATCTATTTTAGATTTAATAAAATAGAGATCGCTCAACAATTGCTGACCAATAAGCTATTAAATAAAACAGTAGATTGGGAAAGTTTAGCAACAATGATTATTCATTAACCACCAAAACCGCCAAAGTGGAAAACAACCTATGACGAGCATGATTAGAAAGGCTCGCCAGAACATGGCTATGTAAATAGATTGGAATATGTTCTGAAAAGAACTCAAAAACACCAACGAAAGTATCTTTTATCGGCAGATTATCACTCAAAAACAACTCAGTTACACCAGCCCAAAGATCAACCAATTCCAAATCAGAAGGCTCAGTAAAAGAATGCAGCTTTTCATTAAAACTATGGATCAATTGGTTATATAGGTTATCTAATAACGGTTTGATCCAATCAAAATGGTACAGCAACACTCCACGCGTAATACCAAAATAGTCACACAACTGACGTTCCGACGCATTGAGCAAATCAAACCCACCATCGGTAACAGAATTAATCACCTGAGATACCTTGAATTGTAGAAGCTCCAAATTAGACATCGCATCAGGAGTGATATCACCAGACTTGATGAGAGTATGGGGGATATCACCCAGATCAAAATCTGATAAGAAATAAATCTTGTCACCCTGATTAAAGCGATCGCCTGCTTTCCTGCCAAAACACTGCGTTACCGTCGCCAAAATATGGCGATCGACAAACGCTGCAAAAGCGGGATCTTTATCAGTGGGATGCAAACCTGTCATCGCCA
>NZ_SELU01000011.1:0-87432 GCF_006861605.1 Pseudanabaena sp. UWO310
CCCCAGTACTCCTGCGCCACAAAATACCAACCCCACTTTTACCCCCCCCGCCACTACTCCTACCACTACCAATGAAATTCAAGTATTAGTAGGAGAAGTCGCGATCAAGACTCCCGAAGGTCAGCCCCCCCTACCTCCTGAGCTAGAACAAAGAATTTATGACGCGATCTCAACCAAACCAGGACGCACGGTAACGCGCACCCAGCTCCAATCCGACATCAACGCAGTATTTGCGACGGGCTTCTTCTCCAATGTACAGGCTGAGCCAGAAGACACCGATATTGGCGTACGTGTAACATTCTTTGTACTCCCCAATCCCGTCCTCAAATCTGTTAATGCCGATGGTACTAAAGTTCTCGAAGATGGCGTAATTAATCGAATTTTCGGTTCGCAGATCGGTAAAGTTACTAACCTCAAAGACATCCAAGCTGGGGTAAAGGAGCTTGAGAAGTACTATCAAGATAAGGGCTATGTTTTAGCCCAAGTAGTTGATATCAAGGCTACGCCAGAAGGAAATATTAATCTGGTGGTTTCCGAGGGGGCGATCGAGGCAATCAAAGTCGCTTTTATTAACGAAGATGGTAAAACTGTCGATAAAGACGGCAAGCCTGTGACTGGCACTACCCGTGATTTCATCATTACTCGCGAATTGACAATTAAAGAAGGGGAGATCTTTAATAAAAATACTGTTCAAAGCGATCTCCAAAAGGTCTATGGTTTAGGGCTATTTGACGATCTCAATATTGGGCTTGCCCCCGGTACCGATCCCCGTAAAGTCGTCGTGACAGTCAATGTCAAAGAAAGAAATACGGGCTCCATCTCCGCAGGTGCTGGGATAAGCTCCTCTACGGGTTTATTCGGTACTGTCAGTTTCCAACAGCAAAACCTTGGTGGCAACAACCAAAAACTCGGATTAGATGTTCAAGTTGGTACAACTTCGTTATTATTCGACCTCAACTTTACCGATCCTTGGTTGGCTGGCGACCCCTACCACACCTCATTTTCGGCAAATATTTTCAATCAACGCGCCTATAGCTATATCTTTGATGGCAGCGTGGGCATCGGGGCAAATAACGATCAGCCAGTTATAAATCGTCTGGGACTTGGGTTTAGTTTTTCGCGCCCATTGAGTTCTCGTGATACAGCATCCCTTGGTTTCCGCTATCAGCGCGTTAGTGTTCTGAACAATACGAACAATGCGATCGCCGCCACTGACTCGTTAGGCAATCAGCTCAGTACTAGTGGCACTGGGCAGGATGATTTACTATTACTGCAACTTGCCTATGCTAGCGATCAGCGAGATAATCCGATTAAACCCTCTTCAGGCTCTGTATTTCGGATTGCCACCGAACAGTCTATCCCCATTGGATTAGGTTCAATTTTCTTAAATCGGGTTCGGGCTAGTTATAGTTTTTATATGCCCGTTAATTTCTTGAATTTTTCAGAAGGAACGCAAGCCCTCGCCTTTAACATTCAGGCAGGAACGGTCATCGGCACATTACCCCCCTACGAAGCATTTCAACTCGGCGGCAGCAACTCGGTACGCGGTTGGGATGAAGGTAAAATTGGTAGCGGTCGCAGCTTTGGTATCTTCTCCGCAGAATATCGTTTCCCCGTATTTAACATTGTTGGTGGGGTCTTGTTCTTCGATTACGGTACTGATTTAGGCTCAGCCTCAGCCGTACCTGGCAACCCTGCGGGGGTGAGAAACAAGCCAGGCAATGGCGCTGGTTATGGCATTGGGGTACGGGTACAGTCACCGCTCGGTTCGATCAGGGTGGATTACGGGCTATCCTCCAATGGCGGCAACCAGTTTAGCTTTGGTCTAGGAGAGAAATTCTAGTCATGCTCTACCAACAGACGATCGCCTCTCCTTTTTCTTTATCGGGGATTGGATTGCATAGTGGCGAGCAAGTTTCTGTGACCGTCAGTCCTGCCCCTATCGACTCAGGTCGCTACTTTATTTATAACGGTACTAAAATACCTGCGGATACCAATGTAGTTTCTGCCTCACAGCTATCCACGGAACTACGGCACAATGGCACTGGTGTGCGTACGGTTGAGCACCTGTTGTCAGCATTGTTTGGTATGGGCATCCATAATGCCTGTATTGAGCTCGATCGCCCTGAACTACCAATCCTTGATGGTTCGGCGATGCCTTGGGTAGAGGCGATCGCCCAAGTCGGGGTCAAGACGCAGGTTGAAGGCGACTGCTTAGTATCCCTAGCCGAACCCGTCACAGTTTGGAAAGGAGATGGTTTTGTCACGGCAATTCCTGCCGATACCTTGCGGTTTACCTATGGCATTGCTTTCCCCACGAAGGCGATCGGTGAGCAGTGGTTTAGTTGGTCACCCCCCATTGCCGAATTTTCCTCAAAATTTGCTACCGAAATCGCCCCTGCGCGGACTTTTACCCTCGCGGCCTATATCGACCAAGCGAGAGCCGCAGGGCTGATCAAAGGTGGTAGTTTAGAAAATGCGATCGTCTGCGATGCCGACCGCTGGATCAATCCACCCCTGCGTTTTGAGAATGAGCCCTGTCGTCATAAACTTTTAGATCTCATTGGTGACCTAAGCTTGCTAGGATTTTTACCGAGAGCGCATATTCTTGCCTACAAAGCTAGTCATAATCTTCATGCCGAATTTGCGATCGCCTTAGCGACCAAGCAAGTCTCTAGAAGTTAGCAAGGTCAATGCGTTGCATCGTCCGACCTAGCTCTAAAACACCGCAAACTTAATACTTAATATGTCAACTTTGACCGAAGAAAACACCATACATAGTACCGACATTAATACTGAACTGGAAAATACCCCTCCTAGTCCCGTCTTAATGATCGAAGATATTCAGAAACTTTTACCTCACCGCTATCCATTTTTGTTGGTAGATCGCATCATTGATTTTGTGCCAAACAAATCTGCGACAGGGATTAAGAATGTAACCTTTAATGAGCCATTTTTTCAGGGGCATTTTCCTGAGCGTCCGATCATGCCAGGGGTATTAATTGTTGAAGCGATGGCGCAAGTAGGCGGTATTGTACTAAGACATTTACCTGGCATGGAAGATCAACTTTCACTATTTGCGGGAATCGATAAAGTTCGATTTCGTCGCCCTGTCGTCCCTGGAGATCGCTTAACGATCACCACCAAATTGCTTGTATCGCGCAAGCGCTTTGGTAAGATGCATGGGCGTGCAGAAGTTGATGGTCAACTAGTCTGCGAAGGTGAATTGATGTTTTCCTTAGTTAATCTTTAGAAAATATTTTTTAGAGTCCTTCTTAGCTCTAGAAAAAATCTTGTAAAGCATTACTTTATTCGTCATCTGGCGATCCAAGCGATCGCAAACAAAGCGATCTATCTTAGTATCAAGCGAGCCAAACTTTTTATGCCTGTGTCTCATGCGCCTGTGTCTGAATTTATTCACCCGACAGCCATAGTGCATCCTGATGCCCAACTACATCCGACTGTCAAAGTTGGAGCTTATGCTGTCATCGGTGAGCAGGTGAAAATTGGCGCTCATACTGTCATTGGACATCATGCTATTGTCGAAGGAAGAACCGAAATTGGCGATCGCAACCAAATTTATCCAGGAGCGGCGATCGGGTTAGATTCACAAGATTTGAAATATGCGGGTGCTAATAGTCTTGTCCGAATCGGTAATGATAACCGCATTCGTGAATATGTGACGATTAATCGAGCCAATGAAGCCGATGAAGTTACCTATATTGGCAACGGAAATTTGCTGATGGCCTATGTTCATGTAGGGCATAACTGTGAAATTGAAGATCGAGTGATTATAGCCAACGGAGTCGCCTTGGCGGGTCATGTCTACATCGAGTCCCATGCCAGAATCAGTGGCGTTCTGGGGGTGCACCAGTTTGTGCGTATTGGTCGTCTATCCATGGTAGGTGGCATGAGTCGAATTGAGCGCGATGTCCCTCCCTATACCTTAGTTGAGGGCAATCCCTCCCGCGTACGGACTCTAAATCGAGTCGGCATCGATCGCGCAGGACTTGATGGGGAAACTCAACAAGCTCTGAAGTCGGCTTTTCGTTTGCTTTACCATCAAGATCTCACTCTAGTGGAAGCCCTCGAAAAACTAGTTACCTTCGCTGATAATGCTCATGTTCAGCATTTGCGCCAATTTTTACAAGATTCGATTACTGTTTCTCATCGGCGTGGACCAATTCCCAGCCGCGCCTAATTCGCTAACAAGAAATATCTCTGATCTTTTGGGGCGATTCTTTTGGGGTTTAATTTTGTCCTAACAAGATTGGTGGCAGCTATATGTCCTATGTAAACTCTATTTGCTATTGATCATCAATTGGTACAAATCCATCTATAGCGATCGTCTATACAGACAGATGGGTAAGATTTAACTTATTAAGGATTGGGGGAAGAGCAATGTTCTTCTGTTTGTATCTACAATCTCATACATAAGAATGAATAATGATTTGTCTAACCCTCTATTCGAGATGATTATGTTACGATTGATAACATGATCGCTTAAAGCGTACACACTGTGATTTGAGAGCGTTTGGTAAATATGTCAAGTATTAACAGCACAGGATTTAATGGGGAAACCTCGTATATTGGTCGCCCTCAACCGAAAGCAGTCTTCGATCTACTAAAACCGCTACGTCAGAAAATCGATAACTTTGAAATTCAAAAGCCGCGCACAGCGCATTTTATTGCCAAGCTAATTCCCGCCCAATGCCCCTTTGAACGCACCATTAAGTTCAGAAAACGTACGTTACTTCAGATCCCTCCACTTTGTAAATTCAATCCCGTTTACGATGAGTTGATTGGGCTCAGATTTCGCGCACTCTGTTTCCTTGTCGATCGCTGTGGTGAAGACATTAGCGCTTACTGTTAAGGTCTTTCTTGAATTTCCTTGACCTAAGCAGCTAGGCGCAATTTGCCAGAATAGTTAGGGCAGTTAGGGCGGCTCCGCCGCCCCAACTATTCTGGTTTTATATTTGGTACTTCATTAAATCGCAAGTCCCTTACCTCCACAAAAACAAATGATGTAAGCTTTCCTTGAGTCATTTCTTGAGTCATTTGTTTTTGTGACTAGGAGTTTGGATATGCCAAGGAAGATGCAGTGGATATGGCGATCGCTGATTGCTATTTTGGTTTCTAGCTTGATGATTGCGACCACGATCGCATTACAGCCTACTCAGGCTGCGATCGCCCCATTACCCGATCCCTACCTCACCTCTGGAAAATTTGCCGAAGGCGAAAAGGTTTTTAGCGACTATTTGCAAACTAACCTCAAAGATGACAAGGCTCGCTTAGGGCTGGGCGCAATCCAATTCATGCGCGGTACTGAGAGGCTAATACAGTCACTTTATCGTTATGGGATGATGCAGACACCTTTAAACGGTTTAGTACCATTTTTACGCTTACCAATCCCCAAAAATCCCCAACCCCAAACTCTAACCTATGAGGGACTTCAACAGGTTTTTCAAGCGTGGATTGACGATCTTGCCACTGTCCGTAATACCCTTGAACCGATTAAGGATGGAAACTTTAAACTAGCATTGCGTCTCGGACTAATCCGTCTAGACTTTGACGGTAATGGCAAGGCTACCGATGATGAAATGCTGTGGCAGATCTTTAATGCTATTACAGGTGCAAATGTTACCGAAAAAGACGCACAACAGTTTTTAATTGCGTTTGATCGCGGGGATGCGCTGTGGTTGCAGGGATATACCCATGTACTGGGAGCGATCGGTGAGTTTTTGCGAGCCTATGACAGTCGGGAGCTGTTTGAATCTTGCGCTCACTTGTTTTTCCAAAGGGTAGATACACCCCATAAATTTTTAATCACACCACGTAGGGAATCACCCGATGAATATGGTTATAGTTTCAGTCCCTTTGAAATTCTTGATTTAGTGTCGGCGGTTCATCTTACGAAATTTCCCCTAGCAGAGCCCCAGCGCATGAAGACGATCCTCAATCACTTGAAATCAATAATCAGCCTCAGTCGCGAGTCTTGGCAATCCATTCTTGCAGAAACCGACAACGATCGCGAATGGATTCCCAACCCTAAACAAGTATCGGTAATCCCCCAAGCGAGGGTAACCGATGATATGGTGAAAGCATGGTTCCAAAGCCTTGATGAGATTGAGTCAATTCTGACCGCCAAAAAGAATCTTCCCTTCTGGCGGGATGCGAAATTAAGTATTAATTTCCCTCGCATTTTTACGGAGCCACGCCCCTTCGATCTGGTGTCATGGTTTCAAGGTACTGCCGCCACACCCTATCTTGAGAAAGGAACTGTTACTAATATGAATGTTTGGAATGAAATGCTCCGTGCCTTTGGCAGCAACCTTTTCAACTTTACGATCTGGTTTAACTAAAGATCAAGATTAGGGTCAGGCTCCGCGTGACCTATCGCCACGCTCTTATTACAAAAGGCAAAAGGCGGCGCTTCGCGCCGCCTTTTGCCTTTTGGGTTTTAAAATCACAAAATGGCTACGCCATTTTGTGATTTGGTATAACAAGACTGGCAGCAGCTATAGCTACAGCCACTTGAATAAGGACAAATCAAACCCCAAGAATTGAGTGGCGGCGCGAAGCGCCGCCACTCAATTCTTGGGGTTTATGTCCTAATACACTTGGCGACAGCTATATATATTGTTTTGTGGTTTGAATGTTAACTAATATTAAAGAATCTCGCCAATTATGCTTAGAATCAGAGTAGGCAGTTTAAAAATGATTTATAGGCTTTTTAGCAAAACTTAGAAACGCAAACTAATGGGAAAACCGACAGGATTTATTGAGTACCTTCGCGAAGCACCAACGGAAATACCACCAAGCGATCGCATTAAAAATTGGGATGAATTTCATGTCCATATGCCCGATGAAAATCTACGTACACAGGGCGCGAGATGTATGGACTGTGGCACGCCTTTTTGCCACACAGGAAATCTAATTAGCGGTATGGCAAGCGGATGCCCAGTCAATAATTTGATCCCCGAATGGAATGACTTGGTATATCGTGGGCTATGGCGCGAGGCGCTCGATCGCCTGCATAAAACTAACAACTTTCCCGAATTTACAGGACGGGTATGTCCCGCCCCCTGTGAAGGCTCCTGTGTCCTAGGGATCACCAATCCACCAGTCACGATTAAAAATATTGAATATTCGATCGTGGATAAGGGTTGGGAAGAAGGTTGGATTATCCCCGAACCACCGACAAAGCGCACGGGCAAAAAAGTTGCCGTCATTGGTTCGGGACCCGCAGGGCTAAGCGCGGCCGCACAGCTTAACAAAGCAGGACATTGGGTCACGATCTACGAACGTGCCGATCGCCCAGGCGGACTGCTGATGTATGGCATTCCCAATATGAAATTGGATAAGCAAAAGGTCGTGTTGCGGCGTTTGGATATCCTCGAAAAAGAGGGTGTGAAATTTGTCTGTAATACCGAAGTCGGTAAGGATTTAGCCGCAGCAGATCTACTCAAAGAATTTGATGCGATCGTCCTTTGTACTGGGGCAACGAAACCCCGTGATCTCAGTATTGAAGGACGAGAGCTTAAGGGGATTCATTTTGCGATGGAATTTCTCACCGCCAATACCAAGACAGTTCTCAATGGTAAGTCAGGAGATGGCTTTATCTCTGCGCAGGGCAAAGATGTTGTGATTATCGGTGGTGGTGATACTGGTACTGATTGCGTTGGCACATCAATTCGTCATGGCTGCACCAGCGTTGTGCAATTAGAAATCATGCCTAAGCCTCCCGAAACTCGTGCTAAGGATAATCCTTGGCCAGAATGGCCGAAGGTCTATAAATTGGACTACGGACAGGAAGAAGCTCGTGCAAAGTTTGGTGACGATCCCAGAGCATATATCACCACAGCGACTAAAATCGAAGGGGACGAAGACGGTCAGGTGAAAGCTGTTCATACCGTACAGGTGCAATGGGAGCGTAATGACAAAGGTCAATTCATTCCCAAGCAAGTAGCTGGTACGGAAAAGGTAATCCCCGCACAGATCGTACTGTTGGCAATGGGTTTCCTTGGTCCAGAACAACCTTTACTTGATTCTCTAGGCTTAGAACGCGATCCTCGCAGTAACGTCAAAGCTAATCATGGTCAATTCACCACCAGTCTTCCTAATGTCTTTGCCGCTGGCGATTGTCGTCGCGGACAAAGTCTCATTGTTTGGGCGATTAACGAAGGTCGTGGCGCTGCCCGTGAATGCGATCGCTATCTGATGGGTGATACCGATTTACCCTAAGCCAAATTTTCCGCTGTTGGTACTCAGTAGCTGGGCATGATTAAAACCCAGCGTCAAAACCCTTAGCCCAAGCCCTTAGCCCAAGCCGCTTTTGCTAAAGGTTTTAGGGTTTTATGTTGGATTGCGCCTTGCTACTTATCGGTTCTGAAAAGCTGAGAAAACGCCATAAAGTAATACCAAAGCTGAAAATGGCTACGCTATTTTCAGCTTTGAAAACCCTTACTGGGTTTGGTTTTTAATTTCCGAAAGTGTTGTCGCACCTTCGGGAATTGGTATAAATATAGGGAAAAATTAAATTATGGAAAGTAATGTATCGGTTTCACCTGAGACCGTTTATGAAAACCTCAACCAACTAGATCAAGTGGATTTAACGACCAGTGCCGTTTATCGTGAAATGGCGCAAGACGTTCTTGCCGATCCTGAGGTTAACTTTAATGTGCGTGAAGCGATCGCCGATCGTTTGAATCAAGCCAACCAGCAATTAATTAATACCACCGTTAGTAAGACCGATAGTTACTAAGTAGCTAATGTAAATCGCTATATAGCTACAGTCACTTGAATTAGGACAAATCAAACCCCAAGAATTGACTGGCGGCGCGAAGCGCCGCCAGTCAATTCTTGGGGTTTATGTCCTAGCTATAAATAAAGAAGGAGCGCTTTGCGCTCCTTCTTTATTTATAGCGATTTACATGTTCCCATCCGCCGCAACCAACGGAAATGAGAACGAAACCCCGCCCATACAGATCCATGCTGATTGTATCTCACGCCAAATTCCTGACAGGTTTGCTCGACGACCTTGGAAACTTCTGGATAATTAATATGGCAAATATTCGGAAATAAATGATGTTCGACTTGGAAATTTAGACCACCAAGCAACCATGTTACGTAGGGATTATTACGGGAGAAGTTGACAGTGGTCTCGATCTGATGGATAGCCCAATCATTTTCAATGACACAAGCTTTGGCAACAGGAAAATTTGCCTCCTCAACTACATGCGCTAATTGGAATACGACACTCAGAACAATTCCTAAAGTAACGGCGACTAATACATAGCTTGCGAAGACTTGCCCAAAAGAATGCAATAACAAAGGAATGCCAAAGACGAGCGACAAGAAAATCCCCTTTCCGACAAAAAATATAGCAAGATTGCTCCGCTTGGGGCGAGGGTAAGGGCGATCGCCGATTTTCCCTGTAATCAAACAATAAAAATCATCATAAAAATGCCATTTGATCGCCAGCAAGCCATATAGCAGCCACAAATAATAATGTTGCCAACGGTGAAAGGGGAGATGGGCATGGGTAGGTGAAAGACGACCAAAAATTCCTACCTCTAAATCCATATCGTACCCAGCAATATTAACGTAGGTATGATGGAGGACATCATGTTTCCAATGCCAAATATAAGAACTGCCACCAATTACATCCAAACTCATCGCCATGAGTTTATTTACCCATAAAGAATTGGAATAGGCATGATGTGCCCCATCATGCTGGATACTAAAACCGATGCCTGCGGTGATCACACCGAGAACAATACATAAAATACCAACTTGCCACCAAGACTGAGCAAGAAGGACTAGGACTGCGTAAGTTCCGAAAAAGCCCAATAACAGAATTGCGGTTTTGGTATACATCTGAGGGCAATCGCGTTCTTTGAGATTGCCATTTTGAAAGAGTTCATCAACTCTACGTCTGAGTTCTGCCTGAAATCCACTATTATTGGCAAATTTTAGTTTTTTTGCCAATTCTTTTTCTTGAGTCTTTACAGATCGTTGAGATTCATCGCGTTCTTGCATCTTTTACCATTGTAATTAACATCATGCCTATAACTATTTCACTTTTTGGATCCGTAGCCGAGCGAAATTAAACATCCCCCAATTATGGCGCACGCCACGCTATAAGTACCTCAACATAATTAAGATCCCAACCTAAAACCTTTGGCGCACACGCAGTGTGCGCCAAAGGTTTTAGGTTGGGATCAAGTCGATGGGTGAATGTGACTATACTTGTATGAATTTATATGAATTTGTGTGAATTAAGAAAGCAGCCTTGCAATGCAAGGCTGCTTTCTTAAAGGCTTTTACAAAGAAGCTTCTTTTTGAAGTTTTTCGCGATCGCCAATTTTGGTACTGGGAATTTGCAACGCAAAGTAGAGTTTATTGAGAGCACTAAGATAGGCTCTTGCCGAGGCAACAATAATGTCAGTATTTGCCGAATGTCCTGAAAGCGTACCCGCATCTGGATGTTTGAGTCGAATCGTGACTTCGCCGAGGGCATCGATCCCTGCGGTCACCGATTGCACCGAGTACTCGATCAATTGATTTGGTACTTTCACAATGCGATTAATCGCTTTGTAAATCGCATCGACGGGGCCAGTCCCAGTGGAGGCATCGGTGATTTCTTGACCGTCAGGCATCACAATTGTGACCGTAGCGGTGGGGATAGCGCGATCGCCACAACTTACTTGGACTTGTTCAAGCTTGAAGGCTTCGGGAGCATGACGGATTTCATCATTGACGATCGCTTCTAAATCGCGATCGCTAATTTCCCGTTTTTTATCAGCAAGCTCTTTAAACCGAACAAACGCGGCATTAAGTTCCTGCTCCGAAAGTTCAAAGCCAAGTTCCCTCAACCGAGAACTCAAGGCATTTCTTCCCGAAAGCTTACCGAGGACGATCAAGTTGTCAGTCAACCCAATGGATTGAGCATCCATAATTTCATAGGTGAGACGATTTTTTAATACGCCATCCTGATGGATGCCCGACTCATGGGCAAAGGCATTAGCGCCCACGATCGCCTTATTGGGCTGTACTAACATGCCCGTGAGATTGGACACGAGGCGCGAAGTCTTATAGATCTGCTTGGTGTCAATATTGCAGAGGGGAGCCGTGGAATCAATGGGACGACCGAGGAAGCTATTAAAGTAAGCCCGACGGACATGCAAAGCCATCACCAACTCTTCAAGGGCGGCATTGCCTGCTCGTTCACCGATACCATTGATCGTGCATTCCATCTGCCGCGCCCCATTCTTAGCCGCTTCAAGGAAGTTCGCCACTGCCAAACCAAGATCGTTGTGACCATGGACGGAAATAATGGCGCGATCGATATTCGAGACATTGTCTTTAATACCCTTGATCAAGGCTCCAAATTCGGAGGGTGTCAAATAACCGACCGTATCGGGAATATTAACTGTCGTTGCCCCTGCGGCGATCGCAGCTTCGAGGACTTGATAGAGAAACTCTGGATCGGATCGTCCTGCATCTTCGGGTGAAAACTCGACATCGGCAACCTTTGATTTGGCATGGGCAACCATTTCGGGCACGATCGCCAAAACCTCAGCCCGAGTTTTCCGAAGTTTATATTCCAAATGGATATCGGAAGTGGCGAGGAAAGTATGAATTCTACTTTTCGCCGCAGGCTTGACGGCTTCAGCCGCCGCATCAATATCAGATTTGGTAGCTCTAGCTAAACCACAAATCGTCGGTCCATTTTCTGTGCCAACGAGCTTGGCAATTTCTTGGACGGCATGAAAATCGCCTTTGCTGGCAAAGGGAAATCCAGCCTCAATAATGTCTACCCCAAGTCGAGCCAGTTGCTGAGCGATTAGCAGTTTTTGCTCCACGTTCAGAGTTGCGCCTGGGGACTGTTCGCCATCGCGCAATGTGGTGTCAAAAAAGATAATTCGGTCTTGAGCAACTTGGGACTCTTGAGATGTTGTAGACATAATGCGTTAGTTCATGAATGTTTATGTGGAAACGTAACTTGTGAAGCGACTGGAACTACTTAAATTTATGGTCGATTTATGATCGATTTATGGTCGATTAGTTTGCTGGGTTACAGCGATCGCCACAAACTTAAGCTAATGCAATCTTAGCCCTTTTCTTTAAAAATAGTAAACCAATTCCATATTAAGTAGCTGGGCGCAATCAAATATAAAGCCCCAAAACCTGTAGCGCACGCGCAGCGTGCGCTACAGGTTTTGATTCTGGTTTTTAATTATGCCCAGCTACTTACCCAATGGGTGAATATAGATAAATCCTAAATAACTCTAAGCAGCTAAGCCGTGAAGAGTGTACAGCCCGCGTAGCGGGCTGTACACTCTTCACGGCTTTAGCAATGCCCATATTTGCATCAATATGTTAGGCTATGGCAACCGTACGAGATTGACGATGCCGCGCATGGAATCTTTACCTGAATCCTCAAAACCTTTTGGCGATCTTGTTAAGACCGATCGCGTTAAGCCCGATCGCGAAGTTGCTCATGCCGACCCAGTCGAGCAATCAAGTGAGCTGGTTAAAACCCAAGGCGATCGCCAGTTAGAGCGGTTAGATCATCGTCTAGAGCCACAGAATATTAATGCATCGAATGCATCGAATGAATCAAATGCATCACCAGAAATTGACCTGCGCGATCGCTTTACATGGTCAAATTTTGGCATTGTCACAAGTATTCCCCTCGTCGGGGGGCTAATTGCCCTAGGGCTAATTTACCTTTCTAATCCATCGGCCATTAGTTGGCTTGCTTCAACCGATACTCCCGCCTTTTACTCGAATTCTCTGTGGAACATCCCTAAAAGCATTTCTCAAATTCAATCAGAACTAGGGCGCATTCAATTAAAACTTGGCGAAAGTTATAATTTGCCGACTGGTGAGATTCTCTATACAGTTCTAGAAACCGAAACCCAAAATATTCGCGAAATTCGTCTCTATCAGCCCGTGCGCGATCGCAATGAGGAGAAAATCCTGTTATTAAGTACGACCACGATCGCAGGTCTCGATGAGTATTTTGTGCGATCGCCGCTCCTTAAATATGCCACCTACGCAATTCCCGAACGGTTACAAGTGGGGCGCAATCGACTTCCCCTCAAAAAATTCTCATTATTAACTGATCCTCCTTCTCAATTTAAAGGGATTTGGTTTTCGACCACAGGAAATGTTGATGGTATTGCCTATGGTCAAATTTATTACATTCCCATTGATAAGCGATCGCAGCTAATCGAGTTAGATGCTTGGACGAGTTCTACGGGGGAACTTCCCAAATGGCGTAATGTTCTGCCGCATGATTCCAATGCGGTGCAATTGGTAATCAATCAAACTCAAGAATTTGAACCTCTATACTTGGTTTTTCAACCTGAAGAAAATAACACTACGGAGATTGGTAAAGTCCAATTGCGACAAATCAATTTAAACGAGGCAAAAAATCAACCCAAGCTCTATCAAGATGCCTTGGTCATGGCAAGCGTGGGTTTATGGTCGCCTGCCCTCGAAAAATTCACCCAAGTAGTTGATGAATGGCGATCGCAAGGGAAAACCCTCCCTCCATTTCTGCAAGAACAGTACGACCTCATCGCCTTACATGCCAAGATTACCAGCGATCGAGTTCAAAATTCCAATTCTAATCTAGGGGAAAAAGCCCTGATTAATATCATCGATGGTAAATGGAAAGAAGCTTTGGAGATCGCTAACGACCCCAGCTATAAGGGGGATAAGATTGCGGAAATGTTAGCGAAATATCACCCCCATATCTGGCCAAGGGTAACCACGATGATGACCTTTACCGATGCCATAGAGATTAAGCTCTGGGGGGGATTGGTCGTTTTACAGCGCAATGGACTGCGCCGCGCCGAACATTGGCTGCGATCGCAAAAGGTGGATACCAAAGACTCCAATCAACTATTGCAGCGTCTAGATCTTGCCCCGATTACCCTCAAGCCCCAACAATTATTAGGAACGGTTTCCTATCTTGGTAAAGATGCGGGATCTGAATGGTTTTTACCACCACCAAAGCTGGAATCAGGGCAAGCATGGTATGAGGTCAATATTAATCTGATCAAAGATGGGGATAAATGGGTCAGCGCTCCATTTAAAGAACTTAGCGATCGCTCTTCAATCGTGCTGTGGAGAATTCTTGGACTCGCAACCAATCCTAATTTAGGTATCGTGCTCTACGATGGCTATGGGAAATCGCAAGCAGCTAACTTAACGGCTCAGTCTCTCTGGGTAAGCGATGATGGACGTTTGAGAATACTCGCTTCTGGGGAGATCATACTTGCCCCATTGCTACCCAAAAGCGTAATCCCGCCATTGGTAACTAGCGGTGGCACTTTCGATCCGCCTAAGGGAAATCCCGTGGAATGGCAAAGTCTCTCCCCAAAAACGATCGAGCGGTTGATTCGCGCGATGTATGGTGAGTTGCAACGGGGCGGTCAAGTTTCGATGAGCATTGAAGATTTTAGTATTTTGGTACAGCAGCAATGGACGCTCTCATCGGTCAATCTCGATGGTTCTGGGCAGTCTGAATATCTACTATTGCTCGATCGCTCTAAGGTCGATCTAGGCGATCGGCATTATCCATTAGCGATCGCTTTCGCTAGCGATGGTTCGTTGATATTCAGCGATATGAATGGCAGCAGAGTTTGGATGGATGTACTGCCCAGTAGCACCGAAGGTCAAATTCTCACCCTTCGCAATGGTCGCTACGAAATATGGAACTTTCGTTAATATGGTCGCAGGCGCGATCCAACCTTGATTTATGAAGGGAATGGCGGCGCAAAGCGCCGCCATTCCCTTTTTGGGTTTCGGCTATAGGATTGTTAAGGGATCGACATCGATCGCTACTCTCACGGCTTTAGAATTAACCAACATGCGTAATTCTTCTAAACTCGGAACATCGGGCAAAACCTCTGGGGCAAATTTCAACAAAATCTGCCAGCGATAGCGATTAGAAACTTTCGTGATCGCGGCAGGAGTTGCCCCTAGGACATCCCAGTTGTTTCCCAATTGACGCAAATATGACGCTAGCTCATCCGCCGATTTCTCAACCACCTGTTCTTGCTCGCTACTGAGATGAATCAAGACCATTTGCCCCTTGGGTGGATAGCTTAAGGACTCGCGCATTGCCAATTCCGTTTGCATAAATTCATCAAGGCGATATTGCTGGACGGCTTGTATGGCAGGATGTTCGGGAGTATAGGTTTGCATGATGACCCTTCCTTCCTCTTCGCCGCGACCCGCACGACCCGCGACTTGGAGTAAGGTCTGGGCGGCTCTCTCGCCCGCACGATAATCTGAAAAGTTTAATAATCCATCCGCAGAAACCACGCCGACTAAGGTGACTTGAGGAATATCCAAACCCTTAGTCAGCATTTGGGTTCCCACTAATAAATCCGCCTCTCCCGAACGGAATTGATCGATGAGCAACCGATGGCGATCCTTGTTTTGGGTGGTGTCGCTGTCAAAGCGAATGAGGCGAATATTGGGGAATAGTTTGGCGAGTTCCTGCTCCACTTTTTGCGTGCCGCTGCCAAAATGCTTGAAATAGGGTGAACCGCATTGGGGGCAGGACTTGGGCTGAATTTGCGTGTAGTTGCAATAGTGACAGCGTAAATGGGCTGATTTGGGCTGATGAGCCGTAGGATTAATGGGATCGTGATAGGAAAGGGAAACATCGCAGTTCGGACATTCAGCCACATAGCCACAGGATCGACAGGAAACAAAGGTGCTATATCCGCGCCGATGGATAAAGAGAATCCCCTGTTGTTTGTTCTCTAACATTTCCGCGATCGCTTCTTGTAGTTTGCGACTCAAAATCGAGTAGTTCCCAGTTTTAAACTCATCGCGCATATCCACAATCTCAATCGGTGGCATCGGTTTATTGCCAATACGATGGGGCATTTTTAAATAGATAGAATTATTTTCTTTTTGGGCAAATAGAGTCTCCGCTGAGGGAGTGGCAGACCCTAATATGAGCGGGACATTCTCCAACTGCGATCGCCATATCGCGATCGTCCGCGCATGATAACAGGGTTGAGGTCGATCCTGCTTGAAACTGGGATCATGTTCCTCATCCATCACGATTAATCCCAAATTAGAGAGCGGCGCAAACACCGCTGATCGCGTACCAATGACAACTTGGGCTTCGCCAGCGAGCATCAAGCGCCATGTATCAAACCGCTCACCCTCCGATAACTGGCTATGATAAACGCTCACCTTGGCATCGCCAAATCTCGCCCGAAAGCGATCAGTAAGCTGCGGCGTTAAACCGATTTCAGGAACGAGGACTAGCGCCGATTTCCCAGATTCTAAAACAGGGGCAATCGCCTGCAAATATACTTCAGTTTTGCCAGAACCCGTCACTCCATGCAAGAGGAAATGGGTTGCATGGCGATCGGCGATCGCCTTCAGAATTTGTTGTAAAGCCGCATCTTGATCGGCATTTAAATCCTTAGGGCGATCGCGTGTAACTGTATGGCTTTTGCCCCCTAGTCGCAGCGATTCCTGTTTTGAGATCACTAGATAGCCTTTATCTGCTAAATTCTGCACCGTTGATGATGTTGTCTTCGCCAGCTTATACAACTGCGTTTTTAAACATTCACCGCCTTGATGTTGCAAAATCGTAAGAACTTCTATTTGCCGTTCCGTTAATTCCCGATCAGGAGCCTTGAGCAAAATTACGATATCTTCGTATTTGGGCTTTGGGCGATTGGGAAGCTCCAAAGTTGTTTCAATCCATGCTAGTTTTTGAAGTTCTTTTAATCCCGAACTTGTATATCTACCTAGCTTCTGATAGATATAACGACGACTAATCCCCTTTGAGTTATCTTGATGTGCTTGCAAAAATTCCCAAACCATCTGAGCCGCTTTTGGCAATTTAGGGGATTCTCGTTCCTGCTTTTCGGAAATTATATTTTCGCGCTTTACTTTAATTCGATAATGAGATTGATCTAATAGTTTCGGAGGTAGAGCCGTTTTTATGGTTTGCATGAGAGGCGTACGATAATAATCAGCAGTAAGGGTCAGCATTTCCCAATATGTCTTTGGAAAAATGCCCGAACTGACTACGGCAATTACTGATTTAATCTCTGTTGTGGTATCTATAACTTGGGCTGTATCGCAAATTTGTAAGGCGATCGCTCCAACTTGACGATTTCCTAAGGGAACACTAAGAATATCTCCGATTTGAATATCGATATCTTCAGGGATCCGATAGGTCAGCAGATCGTCAATACCAATGCAATCAACGATGACATTGACAAAACGCTCTTTATTACCATCAATCAAATCAAATAATTCCATGTTCTCGCTAATTTTCTCAAGCGTAGGCGATATTATACCAAAGCTCAAAATGGCTATGCCATTTTGAGCTTTGAAAACCCTTACTGGGTTTGTTTTTTATAGCTACAATCACTTGAATTAGGACAAATCAAACCCCAAGAATTGACTGGCGGCGCGAAGCGCCGCCAGTCAATTCTTGGGGTTTATGTTCTAGTACATTTGGCGATAGCTATAATTCCCAAAAGTGTTGTCACACTTTCGTGAATTGGTATTATAGCGGTAGCGATCGCTTGGCGGGCAAATTATGAGTATAAATAAATCGGAACCTTGGTTACAAACAGAACTATTAGCACATATCCAATTATTGCTTTATAGCTTTCATCATTGGACAGGTAACGACCTCATTCCCATTACCGATCGCCAATCGCCATTGGAAATTGCGAATTCATTATTTAATGCTAATTTTGTGGTTGTTTCCCACGGCACTCAAGCCGATCCAATTCTAAACTATGGAAATCAAAAAGCTCTCGACCTCTGGAAAATGGATTGGCAAACCCTAACCTCAACGCCATCACGCTACACAGCCGAACCAATAGAACGCAGTGAAAGAGAACAACTATTAGCACAGGCAAAATCGCAGGGCTACATTAGCAACTATCGCGGCATCAGGATTGCGAGTAATGGCGATCGCTTTTATATCGATCAGGCAATTATCTGGAATGTGGTGGACAAAAACAATAAATTATGGGGGCAAGCCGCAACTTTTTCCAACTGGGAAGCGATCGCCTAAAGCCTTTACAAAGCAGCACTTTTACTAAATGGGAAAAATCATATTAAAATTATTAAAGATTCGCAAAGATTTGCTGCAAAATCTTCACAAGTCTCCTTCTCATAGATACCTCTAGATACCTCACCAATTTTATGACGATCGCAATTACCGAACCATTGAAAACCGTGGTGACTTTTGCTCACCCGATCCTCATGCTTTTAACCCTATTTTTAGCAATCTACGCAGGCTATACTGGCTGGCAATACCGTAGAATTCGTAGTACGGAAGGTGAAGAGAAAAAGACCCTGATCTCCAAACGCTACAATCTTCTCCACCATAATCTCGGATCGATATTTTTAGTATTGATGGTGGCAGGAGCGATCGGTGGTATGGCTGTGACCTATAGTAACAATGGCAAGCTATTTGTTGGCGCTCATCTCATTGCAGGTTTGGGCTTAGTCTTTTTGGCGGCTATATCAACAGCATTAGCTCCCTTACTCCAAAAGGGTAAAGACTGGGCAAGAATTACGCACATTTCCGTAAACGTCTTGCTCCTTGGTGTTTTTGTCTGGCAGACCCTAACTGGATTTGAAATTGTGCAGAGAATTTTAGAGCAAATATCTAAAGCTTCCTAAACTGCCCACAAGAAAAAGAAGGGCGCTATGCGCCCTTCTTTTTTAGTCGCGATTAGCGATAGTTCGTAAACTGTAAAGCGAGGGGAAAATCCTCTGCTTTTACAAGTTGAATGATTTCTTGGAGTTCATCTTTTGATTTGGAAGTAACCCGCAACGCATCACCTTGAATTGAAGCTTGACATTTAGGAAAACTATCGCGAATAAGCTTGGAAAGTTTTTTCGCTTGATCCTGCTCGATTCCTTTTTTAAGATTAATTTTCTGAACTACACGATTTCCACTTGCCGATTCGATTTCTCCATAGTCAAAGATTTTTAAGGATAATCCTCGCTTAATTGCCTTCGACTGCATCACATCAACTACAGCCGTGAGGGTCATTTCACTGTTGGTGTTAATGGTTATTAATTCTTTTTCAAGCTCCACTTCGGTTTTTGTGTTTTTTAAGTCATAACGACTAACAATTTCACGACGAGTTTGATCGATCGCATTGACCAGTTCTTGATGATCAAAATCGCTAACAATATCGAAAGAATAGCTAGATGCCATAGGTTTAGTCTGGGTATTATACAATTTGCTGAGAAGAGGTTGGGGCGCTTGCGCCCCAACCTCTTCGATCTAATTCGATCTAAATAGATATCTAGGATACCAAAAAATCAACGACCGAGAATAGCGGCGCTTCGCGCCAATCTTCTCTTCTCCGTATATAGCTGTCGCCTGTACTAGGACATAACCCCCAAGAATTGACTGGCGGCGCGAAGCGCCGCCAGTCAATTCTTGGGGTTTGATAAGTACCTCAGCTCAGCGTCATTAGAATCCAGATCTAATACCAATTCACGAAAGTGTGACAACACTTTTGTGAATTAAATACCAAACCCAGTAAGGTTTTGAGATTCCCAAAATGGCAACGCCATTTTGGGAATTGGTATAAAACCTGCGGCGAACGCGCAGCGTTCGCCGCAGGTTTTAGGGTTTTATATTTGTAAAGCAAACATTAGCTAGATAGGCTTATTCCCAAAGGCGTTTTCCTTCCTGCCCACTTAAGCGATCGTGGGTGTCGCGTAACAGTCTCGGAATATCTAAATTCTCTGGGCAACGCGGCAAGCAATCACCGCAATCCGTACAGCGAATTGCTTTATTCCCTGGAAACCAATGTCCCGCATTTTCAAACATTTTGTAACGATACTTGCCAAATTCCACCATATCAAAGCCGATCGCTAAATTCCTTAGCCTTAAAACCTCAGGAATATTAATTCCTTCAGGACAGGGCAAACATTTATAGCATTGGGAACAGAGATCGTTTTCTAAGAAGCTATAGCGACGATTCATGCAGTCGAGTACGGCTTGCTCTAACTCTGACATCGGCTCATCGTGATCCCATGCATCTTGATGGGAATCAATTTCGGCAGGGTTTGCAGCACCGAGGCTGAGAGTATGAACACGCGGATCGCTGAGCAGAAAGCGATCGCCCATATATAAAGCCGTAAAGGGATAACTAACCCCCGTTAATTCTTCGGAAGGGTTATAGAGCATTCCTCCTTTATCGGATGGCGAGATGATAAATACCCCCATATCCTTTTCATGGGCAAGCTGCACCGCAGGAGCATTGCGCTGATTGAAGTAGTAATAATGTAAATTGACCGACTCAAATAAATCCGTCTCAATCGTGGCGAGAATGACCTCAAGGGGCGCATGGGTAGAAAATCCCACATGACCGATTATTTTTTGATCGATCGCTTCTCTGACCGCTTTCATACAGCCTTGAGGATTTTTTACTAATTCGAGATGTTCGTATAGATTAATTCCATGAATATCAAAGTTATCGATATAGTCCACGTTCATTCTTTTTAAGGACTGCTCGATCTGACGACGCATGGAGTCAGCATCCTTAGTTGGCGATATTTTGGTAGTTAGGTAAAAGCGATCGCGCCTTGCCTTCAATCCATTTTGCATCGCTTTGCCAATGAATTCTTCGCTTTTACCGTAGCCTTGGGCAGTTTCAATATGATTGATCCCCACTTCTAAAGCCCGCAAAATGGTTTTATGGGCATTCTCTGCCGATTCCAAATAGCGCATTGCTCCTAAGGAAAATACCGATAGGAGCATTTCAGTTTTGCCAAAACGACGATATCGCATAGTCTGTCCACTAAATATAATTATCTTACCCAAAACAGATATAGGGACGCTTAGCGTCCCTATATCTGTTTATCCCATGAGGATATATAGCTGCCGCCAACTGTATCAGGATATAAACCAAAGAGAGTTGCCGCGCTCCGCGCGGCAACTCTCTTTGGGGGTTTGATTTTGTCCTAACAAAACTGGCGGCAGCTATAGCTAGCTCTAATACCAATTCCCAAAATGGCGTTGCCATTTTGGGAATCTCAAAACCTTATAAGTAGCTAGGCATAAGTAAGGGACTTGCGATTTAATGAAGTACCAAATATAAAACCAGAATCGGTGGCGCGGCGGAGCTGCGCCACCGATTCTGGCAAATCTGGATTGGTATCTTATTCTCTCGCAAGTCCCTAAACTTAAAACCTAGAAGAGCATACCGCCCGCGCAGCGGGCGGTATGCTCTCTGGTTTTTGTTTTTTAATTATGCCGAACTACTTACCAAGTTAAGAAATGGCTACGCCATTTCTTAACTTGGTATTAAAATTGGCGACGGGCAAAGATAAAAATGGTGACGGCTAGGGTCAACAGGGCATAACTGAGAATGTAAACGCCATTGTTAAACATATCCATGATGCTTGGCAAAATATTATAAACTGCGTCATTTTTAAGATTTGCACGGGACAGATCGGGCAAGATCATGTAAAAGGTGCGCGTTACTGCCTGCAAGCTGGGATTTTTGGAAATTTCGCCTAGTAGTAATAGATCGCGACTAAAGTTACCAATCAAATAGGCTCCAAGGGTTAGTAAAGAGGCAATCAACGAACCTGTAAAGGAGCCAAAGAAAATGGCGATCGCCCCTAATAGCATAATTTCCCAGAAGATAAAAAAGTTAGCCGTGAGAATCGCGGGAATCGGAATAGGGATTTGCTTGATCGCCATCAGAATGACAAAAATCACGGTCATAATCGAGACCAACGCCCCAACTACGGCTGTGAGCCCGAGGTGCTTACCCAAGACAAATTCAGCACGATGCATGGGTTTGGCAATTAGGATAAAGATTGTACGTTTGTCAATTTCTTTATTAATCAAGTTAGTGCCTACTAACACCGCTACGATCAAACTCACCACCTCGATCGCCGCAATGCCCACATCCACGATCATCTTCGCCGATGAATCATAGGAAAATTCGGGCAACAGCAGCATTGCTGACACCGCGATCGCAATGTATAGCAAAGATAAATAAAGCACTTGTTCGCGTACGGTTTCGCGAAAGACATTAGTGGCGATCGCCCAAACGCGACCTAAACTTAGACTCAGGTTCAAGCTCAAGTTCATAGGTCTACAAAATCCTCATAAGTCCTAACATCATTGCATTTTATCGCAATTAGCTAGCCGCAATTATAGCTGTCGCCAAACGTATAGCTACAGTCACTTGAATTAGGACAAATCAAAGCCCAAGAATTAATTGGCGGCGCGAAGCGCCGCCAATTAATTCTTGGGCTTTATGTCCTAGTACAATTGGCGACAGCTATATTAGGATATGGTAGTGAAAGAGGGCTGCTTTGCGGCTCTCTTTCCTTCGTGGGGTATCCTAACAAGCTATGAATAACTGGCAAAAAATTCTTCCCTTCATCCAAGAATTAACGAAACAAGTCGGAACCCGCCTACTTGCGGACTTTGAAGAGGCGAGAGTCGCCATTAACAAAGAAGATGGCAGTCTTGTCACCAGCAGCGATCGCTGGGCAGATGAATATATAAAATCATCCCTAGAAAGAGAATTTCCTGAATATGGCGTTTTAACGGAAGAATCAACGCAAATTTTACCCGATCGCGAATGGGCTTGGGTCGTCGATCCCCTCGATGGCACAACTAATTTTGCTAGAGGTATCCCGATCTGGGGCATATCCCTAGGCTTATTGCATCGCGGCACTCCCGTTTTTGGCTATGTTGCCGTCCCACCCCTACACCAAAATATTTATGGCTGGGCTGATGAGAATGGCTCGGCAGCTTTTTTGAACGATCGCGAGATTCATCTAGCTGATATCGCTCCCGATCCCGATGCGTTGAGTAATTACTTTTTTAGTGCCTGTTCTCGCAGTTTAGCCAAAATGGGCAGAGCGGAATTCCCTTTTAAAATGCGGATGATGGGGGCTGCAACTTACAATATTTTAACCGTAGCGATCGGCTCTACGATTGGCGCAGTGGAAGCAACTCCAAAGATCTGGGATATTGCGGCGGCTTGGGCGATCATCAAAGCGATCGGCGCGATCTGGATTCCCTTAGAGGATTCTCAAAATATCTTTCCCTTAGAAATGGGAAAAGATTACAGTCAGCGCAACTTTCCCTCCTTAATTGTCAGCCACCGAGAAATACTACCTATGGCAAAGGAAATAACAGAACCATTTTTTCATTGACATTCCTAAATCATTTAAGTAAGTAGTTCGGCATAATTAAAAACCAAAACCTAGATAAGCGTAACGCCTGCGTAGCGGGCGTTACGCTTATCTAGGTTTTAAGCTTACTTATACTTAATACCAAATCACAAAATGGCGTAGCCATTTTGTGATTTTAAAACCCTTACTGGGTTTGGTTTTCAATTCCCAAAAGTGTAGCCACACTTTTGGGAATTGGTATAACTACTTAGCTGGGCATAATTAAAAAAACAGAACTAAAACCTATAGCGCACGCGCAGCGTGCGTTATAAATACTTGCGCAAAATAAATTACAAACCCGTAAAGTTGCAACCCTACGGGTTGCAACTTTACGGGTTTGGGTTTGTAATTATGCCTAGCTACTTATATTCCATCTGTTAGAATTGCGGTAACTTAATGCTGCGCTTGTACAAGCTATGGTTAACCTCACTTATACAACTAATCGGATTCTTCCCACTGCTGAAGAATTGCCATCATCTGACGAAACGCCTGTGGATAATCAGTTACAAAATGACATCCCCAATTTACTGCTGAGTTTATTAGCCTCTATTTGGGCAGATCGGGATGATTGGTATTTTGGCGTAGATATGGGTATTTACTATAATCCTGATGAACCTGCGATCGTGCCTGATGGCTTTCTCGCGATGGGAGTCAAGCATGATACAGGTGAAAGAGGAAGGCTCAGTTATGTGCTGTGGGAAGAGCAGAACATCATGCCGATCTTTGCCTTAGAGGTTGTCTCTGAGCGCTATAACAGTGAATATGAGGACAAGTTAGCCGATTACCAAACATTAGGTATTCTCTACTATGCGATTTACAATCCCTTAAGTGGACGTAGAGGAAGATTTAAAAATAGGCAGAGATTGGAAGTTTATCGACTAATTGCAGGTAAGTACGAACTTTTACCCATTGAGAATAATCGTGTTTGGCTACCAGAAATTGATTTAGCTCTCGGTTATGAAGAGGGAGAACATATTGCTTGGCAGCGTGAATGGCTCTATTGGTATAACGCTTCAGGCGATCGCTATCTCACCGCTGAAGAAAGGGCTGCCAATGCTGAAATTATGGCGGCACAAGAACGTTTAGCTAAACAACAAATGCAAGCGATCGCTGACCAAGAACGGCAACAGAAGGAAAAATTAGCGACTTATTTACGGTCAATCGGGGTTGATCCTGAGACAGTTTAATTGAGTAGCGCGGCTAAGCCGCACCACTCAATTAAATTGCAGAACCCTTAGTTGCAATGCGATCGTCAAAGACAAAACATTCTCCTTCCCAGAGACTTTCTTCGGGAGGGATTTCGGCTAAGTATTTGAGAATGCCGCCTTTGAGATGGTAAACCTCATCGAACCCTTGAGCCAGCATATAGGCGCTTGCTTTCTCGCAACGGATGCCCCCTGTACAAAACATCGCGATCTTTTTACTTTTATCCATAGCAAGATTCTCTTCCACGTACTTAGGGAACTCATGGAAGAAATCTAAATGCGGATCGATCGCTCCTTTAAAAGTACCAAACTCCACTTCGTAAATATTGCGCGTATCAATCACGATTACCTCTGGATCGGAAATTAAGGCATTCCAATCGTGGGGATGGACATAGGTTCCGACTTCCTTGCTAGGATCGATACCTGATACTCCAAACTTTACCAATTCCTTTTTAAGCCTTACCCGTAGTTTGTTATAAGGCATGACTTCCGAAATAGCTTCCTTATGTTCCAAATTTTGCAAGCGTGGATCGGAACGAAGATAACTTAATAGCGCATTAATACCTTCTCGACTACCTGCAATTGTGGAATTAATCCCCTCTGGTGCGAGTAAAATTACGCCCTTAAGTTCGCGATCGTTACAGAAATCCGTGATGGGCGATCGCATCTCTCGATAATCCTTCAAATCGGCAAAGTGATAAAAAGTTGCCACCACAAAGCGATCGGGAATCTCTAAATATTTTGCCAGAGACTTCTCCATCACAAAGTTGGTGAGTTTTTCCCCACGACAAGCAACTTGCTGCTCCTGCACCACCTTAAAGCCACGACTTTTAAAAAAGGCTCTCGCGGTAATGCTCACTTCCACAAATAAGCGATCGATTTTTAATTCCAGAGCCTTGGCTTCAATGGCACGATATAGCCGCGTTCCCACACCACAGCGCTGATAGTCCTTATGACAAAAGAAGCAATCTATATGACCATTAGTTTCTAGCTGGGCAAAGCCAATAATTTCGCCCTCTTCTTCCGCAACATAGGTAAAGTTGTTACTACAATCCTCTATCCAGTTAGTGAAATGCAAGTCATCGGGAGCCCAAGCCTTGACCTGTTCAAGTGAATAATCGCGAATATTCACCTCACGCACAGTATCATGGAACAACTGCGCGATGCGATCGCTATCTTGCTTTTGAAACAATCGAATTAACATTGCTTTAAATCCTATAGCTTTAAATCATATAATGCTTGGCGCTTTTCCTCTTAAACCAATAAAAACATGCTATTACAGGGACAAAAAATCACGCTCACCATTGACGATCTTGCGGATAGCGGCGATGGGGTGGGGCGTTACGAAAATATCGCAATCTTCGTTCCTAATAGCGTGCCAGGCGATCGCCTTCAGGTAAAACTAGAATTCGTCAAGAAAAATTTTGCTAATGCCAGCATTGAAAAAATCCTTACGCCATCAAGCGATCGCGTGCGACCTAGCTGCATTGTTGCCGATAAGTGTGGTGGCTGCCAATGGCAAGCAGTCAGCTATCCAGCTCAGCTAAGAACCAAGCAAAATATCGTCCTGCAAGCATTGCAGAGAATTGGGGGATTTAGCCCCGAAATGCTGACCGATCTCATTTCCCCAATCGTTGGCGCAAAGGATAGCCTCCACTATCGCAACAAGGTTACTTATCCTCTAGCAACGGGTAAGGATGGCAATCTCAAGGCTGGATATTACCAAAAAGGAAGCCATCGGATTGTCAATCTCAATCAATGTCCCGCCCAAGACGAACGGCTCGATCCCATGCTTGCCGAGCTAAAAATGGATATTCACAATCAATGTTGGGAAATCTATGACGAGAATACGCATACTGGATTACTGCGGCATCTCGGACTGCGGATTGGCAGATCGACAGGAGAGATTCTAATTACTGTAGTAACGCGAGATTGGCAGGTTCCCAACTTAAGCGTATTTGCTCAAACTTGGTTGGAGCGCTATGACAAGGTGGTTGGCGTGATCCTCAATTGCAATCCCGATAAGACCAATGCCATTTTTGGACGGGAAAGCCGCTGCATTGCAGGAAAAGATTATCTATTGGAGAAGTTTGCGGGATTAACCTTCCGTCTACGTGGGGATACCTTCTTTCAGGTCTATACCGAGCAAGCCGAACAAATGTTAAAAATCATTGAAGCAGAACTTAAGTTAGAAGGAACGGAAGTTCTCTTAGATGCCTATGCTGGCATTGGCACGATCGCCTTACCCCTAGCGGAACAAGTCAAACAGGCGATCGCGATCGAAATCCAGCCACAGGCTACGGCTCAAGGTAAGCTTAATGCCGAACTCAATGGCATTGACAATGTAGTTTTTCATACTGGCAAAGTCGAAGAACTGATTGGCACGCTCAATTTACATCCCGATATTGTGATTCTCGATCCGCCGCGTAAAGGATGCGAACCTGAAGTAATTACATTTCTCCGTGAAAATGCCCCCGATCGCCTTGTGTATGTCAGTTGCAATCCTGCCACTCAGGCGAGAGATCTCAAACTCCTATGCGAAGGCGATCGCTATCAAATCACCCGCATTCAACCGATCGATTTCTTCCCCCAAACATCCCATGTAGAAGCGATCGCCTTTCTCACTAAATTGTAAATAATACCAATTCACGAAAGTGTGACAACACTTTTGTGAATTAAAAAACAAAACCAGTAAGGTTTTGAGATTCCCAAAATGGCGTTGCCATTTTGGGAATTGGTAATAAACCCCAAAAGAAGGTTGCCGCTCCGTGCGGCAACCTTCTTTTGGGGTTAAAAAAAGCGATGCAAAGCATCGCTTTTTTTGGGGATTTGAATTTTATCTAAACTTTATTAGAAGCATCTACTTCCGCAAAAGTTTTATAACATTTCTCAGCATCATAAATGTGACAGCGATCGCCAATGTCCTTCATCAATTCCCATGAGAACTTAGTTTTGTACATATATTGCCCCCAATTCTCATCCAGAGATTTATGCGCCAAACGCAAGTTGTAAGCAGGAATACCCGTAGAAACATGGTGAGGTACATGCACGTTAATATCATGGCACAACCATTCAACCCAAACTGGATAATCGCAATGCACGGTTCCCGTAAGTTGCTCGGTCGCTGCGTGCCATTGATCCTTTTCCTTGAATTGGATATCAGGCATGGTGTGGTGAACGATCGTAAAGGTACTCATCCAGAAATGATAGACCAACCAAGGCATTACGAAGTAGCTAACAAAACCCATCAAGCCAGTGGTATAGATCAGAACTGGGAAGACGATTACAGCAAAAGCGATGACCAAGCGATAGGAAAACTTCACCTGCTTTTGTTGCCGTTCAGGATAGATACTGGCATCGAAGTGGAGGTTAGCCCAATGTAAAATCGAACCAATCCACCAAAATCGCGTACGAATCATCCGATAAACGTTAGAAATTAACCCCTTGCCCTCTTCGTATTCGGCAACGGTGAAAGGATACCAAGCATTATCTTCACCCATTTTATTGGTATGCAGGTGATGGTGATCATGCTTAAATCTCCAGCCGTGAAAAGGGAAAATCAATGGCAAGAAAGCAAGATGTCCTACGAGATCGTTAACCCAAATCTTGTTAGAAAAAGAACGATGTCCGCAGTCATGACCAATTACAAAAAAGCCAGTTAAGGCTGTCCCCGTTAAAATCCATGCAAAGGGCAATAAGTACCAAGGCGAGAAAGCAATACTGGCATAGCCTAAGGCAGCAGCTGCTACAGAAAATAAAACACTCAGCCATGCTCTAAGAGGCTTCTTCTCAAAGCATTCAGCGGGAATAGTTTTAATAATGTCGCGGAGTGTAGTCTCAGGGGTAAGGGTATGGGAGGAGTTTTGTATGGCAACCACTACTGAGCACTCCCTACGGTGGTCAGGCGTTGGCTACTCAAGCTTTGCAATTGCTGTAAAAGAATATCGATATCTGATTGCAATTCCGCTAGTTCGGCTTGAACTTCCTCGGAATATAACTTTTTAGAGGTTACGCTCAATGTAGAAATTTCTTTTGATGGGGCTTCAGTTTGTTTGCTCATACTTCCTTTAAAACGCTTTTAAAACGTTGCGATCACACCACAAAATATTTTATGTTTCAGATTCTATCTTATGTTACATGTATTTTTATGTACCATAAACATATCTAATGAGTAATTATACGGATTGAGGTGGGATAAACTGTCGTTTAACACACAGACAATTGTACAAATTGACTTGTTCCCAAGTCCAGCGACCAAAGGCTTTATATGGGTAAAACTTTTGTTTTTTCTGATTTTTTAGTTGGTAATCTCTGTCAAATAGCTGGGCATAATTAAAACCCTAAAACCTGTGACGCACGCCTAGCAAGCACCACGGGCTTTAGGATTTTATATTTAATTGCGCCCAGCTACTTAGTACTTAGTACCAATGGGGGTATCAGCAAATAAAATTGGGGCGATCGCTGCTGCCGAACCCAAGCGATCATCAAGGTATTCTTCGAGACTGTAATACTGATCTATGCGATCGCATAGCCCTGCGGGACTCAGGCTTTGAATATTGTGACTGATGATATAGCTCTGAGCCGCAGAGCCACGGAAAGCGGCAAAAGCTTCTTGACAATAGGCTTGTTTTGATTCCTTCGCAGCCGATCGCCAGTCACTACCATGCATATTTCCACCCAAAATCGGCTGACCATTAGCGGGGATCACGGGACGACGTTCGGCGGCGATCGCCTCTGGCGCTGTCAAAAAAATGACAATTGCGGAAAGAATAACCAGTAATCCTGCCAGAATCCGAAATTTAGAAAGTCGATCCATAATTAACTCCTCCGTGACTCCATAATTTTCTCAAAGCTTAGACAAAAATCGTTAAGGTTTGATAACATTTACTAATTAATCGCTCTAAACATATCAAAATAGTAGTCGCAATATAATTGAATAGGTTGTATTGTCGAATTTCTAGGGGTTTTTAAGCTTCTTTTGTCATTGCCAATTGCAATAGTGTCGTTAAACTTAGGTAGTTTATGACACAGAAAAAACTCAACTCTCCTTGATTTATCAAATTCACTATATTTCCAGCCTGCCAAATGTCCGAACACTATCTAAATCATCCTACTTTTGGCTTGCTATCTCGCTTATGTAGGGTGGATGATTTTCGTAGTTTGTTTACCACACTCTACGCCCAAAGGTTATTTTTCCTTATTACAACTAGTCCTGATGGTATTCAGTTTGAGCCCGTCTCCCGTGCTGATGCCAAACTTATGGTCGAGACTCAAATGAGATCGCTCCGTCGTGGTGGTTCCGATCTCGATCAAAAAAATTTACAACATATATATAAGCGAACCTTTTTCCAATGACCTCGCGTATTTCTCTCAAGGCTGCGGCAAAAATTAATCTCTATCTAGAGATTACGGGAAATCGCCCCGATGGTTATCACGATCTGGTGATGATCCTGCAAAGCATCGATCTCTGTGATCGCGTTGATATTTGCAAAACTTCTACCGACGAGATTCAGATACTTTGTACGAATCCTGAAGTGCCTTGCGATCGGAGCAATCTCGCCTATAAAGCCGCAGCCTTGCTCCAGCATAATTTCCCTGAAGTGGGGGGAATGGAAATCGCGATCGATAAACAAATTCCCATGGGGGCAGGTTTAGCTGGGGGATCGGGTAATGCCGCTTCCGTGTTGGTGGGAATTGATCGACTCTGGGAACTGGGGCTAACTCAGTCCCAGCTTTGTGATTTTGCCGCCATGTTAGGTTCTGATATTCCCTTTTGCGTGTCTGGAGGTACGGCTATTGCAACTGGTCGTGGCGAAATACTTTCTCCATTGCCCGATCTCACGGATTTAGTTTTAGTCATCTGTAAGCCCCGAAGCATTGCGATCGCTACAGCTTGGGCATATCAAACTTTTCGTTCGCAAGGTTTACTTGCTACCAGTCCAGTTAAAAATCAAAATCTATCGAGCCAATTGGTAGCAGCGATCGCCTCGGGTGGGGATTCTGCTCCTAGCAAGTTGGGGCGCTTGCTCTATAACGATCTCGAACGAGTGGTTTTGCCTGAATATCCAGCTATCTCCGAACTTAAAAATAGGCTACTCGAACAGGAATGTCTTGGGGCGATGATGTCAGGTTCGGGATCAACAGTCTTTGCGATCGCAGCCGATCTAGATCGCGCTCAGCGGATTGCTGAAGCCGTAAGAACCGATGATATTGATGTATGGGTCGTTAAAAGTCTAGTTAGATCTATTTTTGATGCTTAACCTTGATGAGTTGTTTTTTAATTCACGAAAGTGTAACGACACTTTCGTGAATTGGTATTATACCAATTCACAAAATGGCTACGCCATTTTGTGATTTTAAAACCCTTACTGGGTTTGGTTTTCAATTTCCAAAAGTGTAGCCACACTTTTGGAAATTGGTATTAATGATTTACACAAAGCAAAAGGAAATCCCATGACAACATTATTTGAAAAACTTGGTGGTGCTGCCGCAGTCGATCTAGCGGTTGATCGCTTCTATGAAAGGGTGCTACAAGACGATCGCATTAAGCATTTCTTTGCCAATACAGATATGAAGAAACAGCGATCGCACCAAAAAGCTTTTCTGACCTATGCCTTTGGTGGCACTGATAAATACGATGGTCAATTAATGCGTCAAGCTCACAAAGAGTTAGTCGAAAAGCAAGGTTTAAATGGCGATCACTTTGATGCCGTGGCGGAGGACTTAATCCTTACCCTCAGAGAAATGGGAGTATCCGATGAACTTATCGCCGAGGTTGCCGCAGTAGCGGCAGCTCCCCAGCATAAAAAAGATGTATTAAACGGCTAAATATATCTAATACCAAGTTAAGAAATGGCGTAGCCATTTCTTAACTTGGTATATCTCAAGCATTGCTACTCCCTTCCCACCGACATCAAAAAACAATAATTAGACGTTGCGGCGCGAAGCGCCGCAACGCTAATTATTCACTGGGAATGGAGGATCTCTAGAGAAGCTCTTTAAGCTTTACTTGATATTCTTCAGGGGTAATAGTCCCAGCCTTTAGTGCCTCATTCAGCAATTGAACCTGTGGCTCGATCGCTTGTTTCTTAGCAGCGATCTCATCGGCTTTAGTTTTGTACATAGCTTCGCCTTCTTTTTTGGCTTGCTTGAAGGCTTGCCGTAGGCTAAAGGCATCCATTTCACCACCAGAGGCGAAGTATTGATTGGCAACCTTGCCCAAGGCCCAAGTACTTGCGTAGGCAGTCGTCGCACCTACGACCATTCCGAATACAGGGACTAACTTAGCCAGATTGCTCACGGCAATTCTGGTACCCGTTATCCCCAAACTCCCAAATATCGCTTTGCGGAAATCTTCGCGGTTGCGGTCGTAGCCCCAACTTTGACCGATCGCCTGAGCGAGATCGAGTTGGTTCCAGTAGATCAACATATCAAAAGCGATCGCTACTCCTGGAATTGGAAAAGCACCTAACACAGCATTTAAAAAGCAGGCATCGGTAGTGGCATTTTCCACTTCCATAGCACGTTTATCGGGATCGTCAATTTGACGAACTTGCTCAGAAATGGAAGATCGGGTAGAGCGGCGTTCTAAGGTTTCTAGCCATTCTTGCTTACCCCAAAGCTTAGAACTAGTAAAGGTTGCACCAATTTTATCTAACAGTAACTTTTCTTCAGAACTACATTCCCCATCGATATTTGCCATGGCATAGGCGGATTGATAAACCATTTCCTGAGCAATCTCACTAGTAATTTTAGTCAGTAAGGTATCAATCGGTTCATCCTCTTCGTTCAACAGGCGATCGACGGTAATGCCTTCAGGTAAATGGATTTCTTCAAAGGTATCGGCAAGGCTAGCAAACTCTTCTTCGAGTAGTTTGCCATCGGCTTTTGCCATGCTTACCAAAATTTTAAAGCTTGCTAAAACTTCTTGCTGATTGACTGATGACATCAGATGCTTACTCCTTTCCAGAAATTATCCTAGATGTTACCAGCGATCGCTATCTAAGTTTGTATAAAGGTAATCTCCAGAGATATAAATTATACCAATTCACTGAAGTGAGCCAACACTTCAGTGAATTTAAAAACAAACCCAGTAAGGTTTTGAAATTCCCAAAATGGCGTTGCTATTTTGGGAATTTAATAATGGGCGCTGAGGGACTCGAACCCCCGACATTCTCGGTGTAAACGAGACGCTCTACCAACTGAGCTAAGCGCCCTTTTTTGTGGTCTTTTTTCGACCTCATTTAATATAGCAGATAGTGATCGCATTTAGTCAAATTTTTTTTAAATTTTTTTCCACTACTCCAAAATGAATTTTCAATATCACCCAGAATGGAGGGCAATGTTATTACTATTGGCAAACTGCTAAAGATGGTTCCAGATGTGGAGATAGGGCGTTGGTAAAGGAACCCAAATAGGTCTAGTTCTTTGATCAATTAGCCGATCTCAATCATGCTCCCTATTGTCTGGTACTAAGGCAGTACAGAACTTTTACTCGTTAACAAGTTGGCGGGAGATTTTATTGGTACGTTCGATTAACATCGGGAGATCGAGGGTAGTTAATTGACCGCGATCCACCACCTTGCGACCATTGATAAAGCTGTAGTCCACCGATGGGACAGGACAAAATATCAACGCAGCAACGAGATCGTGATGCGCACCAGCAAATTGCGATCGCTCGATATCAATAGCAATAAAATCTGCTGCCATATTTGGGGCGATCGCGCCAATATCATCCCGTCCCAGCACCCTCGCACCACCAAGGGTAGCAACTTCTAAAATATCCCGCGCACTCATCGCAGTTGGATCGCAGTCCTTCACCCGCGCCAAAAGAAATGCCGTTCTTGCTTCTTGCAAAAGATTACCCGTGTCACTAGATGCCGAGCCATCAACCCCCAGACCGACAGGAACTCCTTGATCGAGCATTTTCCGAATCGGGGCAATGCCACTAGCGAGACGCATATTGCTACAGGGGCAATGGGCAACTCCCGTTCCCGTTTTTCCAAACTTCAAAATCGAATCATCACTCAATTTAACACAGTGCGCGTGCCACACATCATCGCCCAACCAACCGACAGACTCCGCATAGTCTCCAGGAATTTTGCCAAATTTAGCTAAACTGTAATCTACATCAGATTGCGTTTCCGCCAGATGGGTATGCAGTCTCACACTGGTATAGGAACGCGCCATCTTCGCAGACTCTCGCATTAAATCCGTGGATACGGTAAAGGGCGAGCAGGGTGCTAAGGTCATCCTTAGCATGGAATAACGCGAGGAGTCATGGTATTGCTCGATGAGCCTTTGGGAATCCTTGAGAATATCAACTTCTTTTTCGATTAAGTGGTCGGGAGGAAGTCCGCCTTGGCTCTCACCAACACTCATGCTGCCGCGACTCGCATGAAATCTCATCCCGATCGCTTTAATCGCCGCAATTTCATCATCCAATTTGCAGTCGTTGGGATAGATATAAAGATGATCGCTAGCCGTAGTACAACCCGATAAAATTAGTTCAGCAGCTGCCATCTGCGCCCCGATATAAATACTTTCGGAAGTTAGATTTGACCAAAACTTGTAAAGGTTTCGCAGCCAATTGAATAATTCACAATTTTGGGCGGCAGGCACAACTTTGGTAAGAACTTGATAAAAATGATGGTGGGTATTCACCAACCCTGGCAAAACGATATGTTTGCCCTGTAAGTCCAAGACTTCATCGGCAGTTTGTGGCAATTCGACCGTTAGTCCTACCTCCTCGATCGCATTATCCCTAACAAAGATGGCAGCGTTATGCAGTTCGCGGCGATCGCGATCCATTGTCACTAGGGTATGAATATTTTTGACTAGAAGGGTTGCCATAGTTATATTTTTAGTTTTGGTAAGTAGCTAGGCATAATTAAAAACCAAAACCAGAGAGCGTACCGCCCGCGTAGCGGGCGGTACGCTCTTCTAGGTTTTAAGTTGACTTATGCCTAGCTACTTATTACTTATAACTGCGATCAATCGCTAAGAGAGTGCGCAACAAAACATTTGCACCTTGGGCGCATTGCTCTGGAGAAGTATATTCATCTTGAGAATGGCTAATACCAGCCCGACTGGGGACAAAAATCATGCCCATATTGGTAAAGCGTCCGATTTCTTGAGCATCATGTCCTGCACGACTGGGTAAATAGGTATAGCTGAGTTTGAGTTCTTGGCAAGATATCGCGATCGCTTCCATGATGGGGGGGTGGGCAGGGGTCGGTAATATATGGAGCTTTTGCTCAATGGCGATCTCCGTTCCCGTGTTTTGGGCGATCGCCTCCGCTTCTTTTTCAATACGGGCGATGAGATACTGTAAATTTTCTTCGGAAAGGTCGCGCAAATCGATACTCATCTCCACATGGGCGGGCACAACATTCGTAGCATTAGGTAAAACCGTTAGGTGACCTACCGTTGCCACCTGTTCGCCTTCAGTTTCTGTAGCTAGTCGATTGATGGCGATGATCAATTGGGAAGCCGCCAAAAGCGCATCTTTTCGCATAGACATCGGGGTCGTGCCAGCATGATTAGGACGACCGAGGATCGTCACCTTAAAACGGTATTGACCGACGATACCCGTAACTACGCCAATGGCTTTATCCAAGGATTCAAGTACGCCCCCCTGCTCCACATGCAACTCGATAAATGCGGCAATATCGTGACGATCTCGTTGGGCGGTATGTAATTTTGACCAATCGCCACCGACTCTTTCTAAGCAGGTCTGAATCGATGTGCCATCTTTGCGACGATATTTTTCGGGATCGGTCGGTGCATTTCCCGCGATCGCTTTGCAACCAATGACGCTATTTTCTTCATCGGCAAAAACAATGACCTCAAAGTTATGACGGAGCCGCATTTGATTTTCCTGTAAAACCCTTGCTACCTCGATGCCCGCCAAAACTCCCAAGCAGCCATCATAGCGACCGCCCACAGGTACGGTATCAATGTGCGATCCCGTTGCCAAAGATGCTTGCGCTTCAGTACCTGCATAAGTACCGATCATATTTCCAGCCGCATCGTTACGGACAGACATTCCCGCCTCCTGCATCCAAGTCCTAACTAGTTGACGAGCTTGAATATCCTCCTCGGAAAAAGCCAATCGACATACCCCACCATTAGCTAGATTTCCAATTTTGGCAAGTTCAGCAATGCGGCGATCAAGGCGATCGCTATCAATAGCAAGTTTCGGGGATAGGGCGATCATGCGCAGATTATTCCTTATATTAAAATCAGTGAATTAATCAGTGAATTAAAAAACAAACTCAGTAAAGTTTTGGGATTTCCAAAATGGCGTTGTCATTTTGGAAATTGGTATGAGACAGGGGAAAACAATGGCAAACAACCTTCATGTACACAATATACTGTATACATTTATATACTAGATACTCTCTACCCAGTGAAAAATTAGACGTTGCGGCGTAAAGCGCCACAACGCTAATTCTTGGTCTTGTATGTCTATTTCTTTGCTGGGAAGGGAGTAGCGATTATTGCTAGATTGCCATAAATGTCATTTAATGCAAATCAAATAAAATTTTCATGGCTAAAATCGATCTGTTAGGGGTCGAAATCATAGAAAATTACTCATGCAGATCTTAGGAGATTCTTGATTGTTGCTTTCTTCACCTCGTTCCATTCAACGTTCACAATCTTTACGAGAGCAAACCTATCAGGTTTTACGTTCGGCTATTTTGTCAGGGGAGCTTTTGGCAGGTTCACGGCTAGTCGAAACACAAATTGCTGAAAAGCTACAGGTCAGCCGCACCCCAATTCGCGAAGCCTTGCAACAGTTGCAGCAAGAGCAACTTATCGTGAGCGATGAAAATAACAATTTACGTGTAGTTAGCTTTTCGCCCGCTGATGCCAAACATCTGTATCGCTGTCGTTTGGTGCTAGAGCAGGAATCGGTAACTGAAGCCTGTACCTACGCGACTGCTGAGCAGTTAGCCAAAATCGAGTTAGCAATTTTTCAAGCCGAAAAAGCGATTCTCCAAGAACCCAATCAACTGACTAGCTATCAATTGCTGCATATCGACTATCAGTTTCATCGGGCGATCGCGGAATGTTCTGGCAATCCTTGGTTAGCGCTTTTACTCGATCAACTATTCGACAAAATGGCGCTCTTGCGGATGCAAACAATCCAGCAAAACCCCAAGGTATTAGAAATTAGTTACGAGCATCGGCAAATTTATGAAGCGATCGCGCAGGGCAATTGTGAAGAGGCGGTCATCGCCCTAAGTAATCATTTACAATCCAGCCAAATTAGGGTAATCCGTGAGATCGAACAGTTACAAAATCAACAGTTACAAAATCAACAGTTGCAAGACCAGTAATCACAGGAAAAATCGTTGTTAATCCTGCAAAAAAATCTTTGTCCCAAGAAACTGCAAATTCCCCACTCCCTAGTGAGATTTTGTGTTTTAAGTATTTAGTACTAGAATCTTCTAAGCTTAGGAAAGCTGGAGATACTGTTCGTTAAAAATCAATGGATGGGGCAATGGACGAGTTAATCAATGTTCTCACGTTGGCGACTGATGAGGAAATATACCAAATCGCAGATATCCTCTTTCGGCGCAAATTCAATCCCCTTGATTATTTTGCTACCCCACCAGTGAGAGAATTACAAAACTTGGAGCGCGATGAATTAATTGAGGCGATCGCCAAACGTTTCAAATTTCTTGCCGCTGATGGTTTAACGGTGTTACGCCGCAAGACTAGCCATGTCAGTTATCGCGAAGTTTTGGAGCGAGTTTGCCAACATCTCCATATCAAGTATTCCAAGAATCAATCCATTGAAGATATCGAGTCAGAATTATTTCTGAATTTAATTAGTAATTCATGGAAAAATCTATCTCCTCAAGAACGCTCTAGCCTTGACGATTCAATGCAAGCGGTACTTACCGAGTCAGATCTGCAAAAGTCTTTGCCCATTGACGCGCAAAGGAATCCGATGAGCTTATTAGTTAAAGGTGGTAGTGCGATCGCCGTTAGCACAGTCGTTCGTTCGGCAGTATTGAATGCGATCGCCCGTCAGATGGCTTGGCATTTTGCATCTTATCAAGTGGGGTATGAAGTTCTTAAGGCGGGAGGAACGGCGATCGCGACGCGCCTAAATGCCTATGTTTCGACATATTTAGCCAAACGGGGTATGGCGGTGGCGGCGACACAGTACACGGCGGCGAGGACGGTCTTTTCAGTAATTACGCCTGCCCTATGGGGGTTATTTTTTGCGGATTTAGGTTGGCGGGCGATCGCCACCAATTACGGGCGGATTATTCCCGCTATTTTCATCGTCGCGCAAATTAGACTGCTGAGGATGTCCTAGCGATTTCTTACAGCGCTTTGCGATCAAACCCAAACCAAGAAATTTTTTGAAAGTGTTGCGAAGCAACACTTTCAAAAAATTTCTTGTGGTTCTTGGGATCAAAAATTGCTGTAGGAGCAAATGATTGCACCAGTTCGCTCTAAACGGGCGGCGCGAAGCGCCGCCATCGCGATCGTATAAATCCTTTCCTTTTTAAGACTACAATGGGGAATATGTTACGGATTGTTAAGAGAAATCCTGTATGACTATTTCATCAGCTCATTCATCAGCACCCAATATTCAAGTTCCGACAACGCTACCTCTCGGTCGAGACAAGATATCACCTTGGCATCGGATCGAAGAACCAATGTGGCAGGGAAGTGAAGCGGATATTCGTAAGGGTTTGCCCTTTAACCTCCTATCTCCAACTTGGCAAATGTTTTTAATGGGGGATGGTGCGCCAACGAGACATTTACAACTCCTGACACAAGCCGATATCTCGGTGGAAGTGGTTGCCATGACCAACATCGGTGACGATGATGACGAAGCGCCATCGGACATTGCCTCGATCGCTTCCCCACGCATACGCCGCCAAATCTTTTTGCGATCGCAAAAAACGGGAGAAATTTTTTCCCATGCGACTTCTTGGTGGTCGGAAGCGGCAATGCAAAAGTACCTCAAAGATCCTTCCTTACCGATCTGGGTCAGCCTCAACCAGAGATACACCGAGCTATATCGTGATCTTAAAGGTATTTATAAGGGGGCTTGTCCTAATTTAGCAGCAGCCTTTGGCTATCCTGAGATCGATACCTATTGGGCAAGACATTATTTGCTGTGGCATGGTGGCGAACCGATTACCTTGCTCTACGAAATCTATTCCCCAACGATCGGCAAATATCTGGGTTCCAGCAGCCTTTAGAATTGCCTAAAACCTGAGGCGATCGCCTCAGGTTTTATACCAATTCCCAAAATGGCAACGCCATTTTGGGAACCTCAAAACCTTACTGGGTTTGGTGTTTAATTCACAAAAGTGTTGTCACACTTTCGTGAATTGGTATTAGATCTGGATTTTCATTATGTCCAGCTACTTATAGCAGTAGCCAGTTATGTTAGGACAAAAAAACCAGAAGAGTGTTGCGGCGCGAAGCGCCGCAACACTCTTCTGGTTTTTTTTTGCTATATTAAACTTTTTGATTTTGGATCAGGCAAAGATACCGCTAGCCTTATCGTAATAATATTGGCGATCGTCTAGCCCGTTATAGCCCCCATTTACCCGAAAAGTGACATCAGCCACACTGGCTCCACTATCACACAAGGCATTCATATCGTTGTTGTCCCACCAAAATCCTGCACTCGTAAAGGGATAGGTAGCAGCAACATAGTCAACCCCATCCATTACCTTCGGATCTCCGATCGCATTACTAAAAGCCTGATAATTTGCCCGACCCGTAAGTTGAATTACACCAGCACCTTTATACTTGGGACCATCTCCAGGATTGACATTACCCAGATCTTCGCGATCTTCATACTCCGAACCATCGGCAAGTTCCTCAGTATATTGCAGCCCTCCTGATTCATGGGCAATTTGACTAAGAAAATGGCGCAATCTGGGCGCGGTTGTAATCTTATAGCGATTAAGACAGGAATTTAAATCTTGGAGTTGCTCATTGGTAATGGGATTCTCAAATAGCGCTTCGACTTGCTTGGCATTGACTATTTGCGCGATCGTTAGAGTCAAGCCATCCCAATGCGAAGGGAATATAAAATAAGTGCCACTATTCGCTGCTAAAACAACTTTTACATGTCCATTGTCCGCAGGTTCGGCTTTATCAAATCCATAGGTCTTACCAATGGGAACATCAATAGCTTCATTGGGTAGTTTGAGCAGTGCTGAGTCAACGGGACGCACCTTAAGTTTTGTCGCAACCTTAGCTTTTATTATTCCCATAAAATCCTTATCACTGCGATTTGATTCCATAATTATCGACTTTTCCCATTGCTTTTGTAAACGAAATCGTTAGTCCGAAATAGGTAATACCAATTCTCGAAAGTGTTGTCACACTTTCGGGAATCAAAAAAACAGACCTAGTAAGGGTTTCAAAGCACAAAATGGCTAAGCCATTTTGTGCTTTGGTATAAAGCCCAACAAGCTTTTGAGAAAGCGCCCCCTTTTTGGGAGCGTTGGGGGAGCGCTTCCTCAAACCTAAAAATCTAGAAATGATTTAGGACTGCTATATAATGAGAAGCTATTTGTTAATTTACAGAAGTATTGATTCAGGAATTTTGTTGTGACTACTCGGCAGAAAATCGGGGTAATTGGTGGTGGTCAATTAGCATGGATGATGGCGATCGCGGCTAAAAGTCTTGGTCTAGAACTAACCGTACAAGCAACCAGCCCTGACGACTCAGCCGTGGATATGGCCGATCGCGTAGTTTATGGAAAAGTTGATGATGCCGAGGCAACAGCCCAGCTTGCAGAATATTGCCAAGTAATTACCTTTGAGAATGAATTTGTCGATATTGCCGCCCTGCAAGCGATGCTCGATCGCCAAGTCGATGGGAACTTGCTCTTTTTACCCAACCTAGAAACCCTGAAAATTTCCGTTGACAAGCTCAATCAAAGACAGCATTTTCATGATCACGGCATTCCTACACCCCAATTTTATGCGGTAGATAATCAATCAGACTTATTAGCGGCGGCGGAGCAATTAGGCTATCCATTGGTACTCAAGGCAAGACGGCATGGCTATGACGGGAAAGGGACTTGGGTTGTAGACAATGAAATCGAATTACGCTCGGCATGGCAAAGTATGCAGCAATTACCCGCGATCGCCGAAGCGTTTATTCCCTTTGAGCGCGAGCTTGCGGTGATCGCTGCCCGTTCAGAATCGGGGGATGTGGTTATTTATCCTGTGGTTGAGACGATCCAAATCCATCAAGTATGTCGCCGCACCATTGCCCCCGCAAGGATCAGTCCCGCAGTCAGAGCCAAGGTAGAAACTATTGCCCAACAGGTTGTAAATACCCTTGATGCGATCGGGGTCTTCGGCATCGAATTCTTTTTGACGGCAACGGGGGAAGTCAGTGTCAATGAAATCGCTCCCCGCACCCATAATTCGGGACATTACACCATCGAAGGCTGTCAAACTTCACAGTTCGAGCAATTGTTGCACATTGTCAGTGGGCATCCTTTAGGAGATATAGGGATGCTCGCCCCCGTAGCCGTAATGGTTAACTTGCTAGGCTTTGAGGAGGCAAGTGGGGTAGATGCTGATTATTTAGCAAAGCGCGAGGCGATCGCGAATTTCCCCAAGACCTATTTGCACTGGTACGGCAAAAAATCATCATCGGTAGGGCGCAAGCTCGGTCACGTTACCATCTTGGCAGAATCCCATGATGTGGCGCTGGATTTAAGCGATCGCATTGAAAGCATTTGGTATGGTGCATAGAAATACGGTGTTGCGATATTTCTATGCGGAGGGATCAAGCCAAAATGCTTATATAGAAAGCATTTCAAATAAGCGCTTTAGCTGATGAAAACCCATTTCGCTTCGTGGGAAGTTATACATGCGTCTCAATTGTTTCATTGAACAAGAGTTAGCGGGGAGTGGATTTACTGACGTTGCCATTACCCGCTATTTTTTTGATTGTAGCAAGTCTTGCGATGAAATGAAGGGAAGGTTAGCGCTTCGCGCTAACCTTCCCTTCTGGGGGTTTAGCGGCGACATAATACCAACTCCCAAAATGACAACGCCATTTTGGTAATCTCAAAACCTTACTGGGTTTGGTGTTTAATTCACAAAAGTGTTGTCACACTTGCGTGAATTGGTATAACTACAGTGATTGACCAGCGTGATAGGAACTACGTACCAAGGCTCCCGATCGCACATGGACAAAACCTATCTGGTTAGCGATCGCTCCTAAGCGATCGAACTCTTCAGGAGTCCAATACTTCTGAACTGGTAAATGCTCGAGGGATGGACGCAAATATTGCCCGATGGTCAGCGAACTGCAACCCACAGCGTGCAAATCTTGCATCGTCTCGGTTAACTCTTCTATCGTTTCTCCATGTCCTACCATTAATCCAGATTTGGTAATTATTTGCGGATTGATCGCCTTCACCATTGCCAAAACCGATAGAGAGCGTTCGTACTTCGCACCTCGCCGTACTTTACCCTGCAAACGTCTCACCGTCTCGATATTGTGGTTGTAACAGACGGGAGCAGCGCAAGCCACGGTCTCTATACAATGGCGATCGCCGCGAAAATCTGGTGTAAGTACCTCGATTTTTACGCTAGGGCGCGATCGTCTAATTGCTTGCATGGTGTCCACAAAGCAACTAGCCCCCTGATCTGCTAAATCATCCCTTGCCACGGAAGTCAGCACTACGTAATCCAATCCTAATAGCTCGACTGCCTCGGCAACTTTCCTTGGCTCATCTGGCTCGATGGGCATCGGTTTATGTCCCTTGTCCACTTGGCAAAATCCACAAGCACGAGTACAAGTTGGTCCCATGAGCAAAAAGGTTGCCGTCTTTTGGGCATAGCATTCGGCTCGATTAGGACAACGCCCTTCCTCACAAATTGTATGAATTCCCCTCTGCTTAATAATTTGCTGAACCTCAGAGATTTCATTGGCTTTGCCGATTTGTGGTCGCAACCAACTGGGTAAACGTAACTCTTCTTTAGCAGGCATAAATTATGGTTTTAATAAAAATAGGCATAGACTACCTATTTTTATTAAAGCCCATAATTTATATCTATAGCTGCCACCAGTTTTATTAGGACAAAATTAAAACCCAAAACCAAAGAGCATACCGCCCGCCACGCGGGCGGTATGCTCTTTGGTTTTGGGTTTACTTATGCTTGCTTAGCTACTTAATCAGAAAAAGCCCTATAAAACCCTATAAAACCTTATAAAGCCCTTTACAGATGTAACCCGATTGACTAGCATATTGCACTGACACATTTTATAGCCGTCATGATGAATGAGACGCAAGGGAAAACCGAGAAAGAAGAAGTGGTGAAGATTCTCCTTCTTTCTCGGTTTTCAGTTAAGCCCAAGCAATAGTAAAGAATTTTGGAGGGGTAGTGTTCGATCTATTAACCAATATTCTGATTTGGATTATTGCAATCCCAATTTTTGTCATTCTGTTTAGGGCGATTCCTAAGGAATGGTTCCGCCTTTTTGGGTTAGTGATATTTACGGCTTTAGTCGCCATTATTTTTGCGAACTTTCGATTTGTCGAAGAGCCGATCCCCAAAACCGTTGTTGAGTTTCTTACCTTTCCATTCACTCTAGTTGGAATTTTATTACTATTACTCTTTTTTAATTATTGGCTAAGACTCAAAAATCTTAGTGTTAAAAGTGGTGAAAAGGTTGACAATAAAGGCGCTGCCGAAAAAATTGGTATCGTTAGAAAAGAAATATTAATAGTTTTACTAATCTTTGCGATCGCTACAAACAACGCCACCTCAGAACTATTTACCTGTTACCTAGAACAACAAGGCGATAATGCGATCGAGCAGTCCTATCGCCGTCCCGTGAGAGAATTAACTCCCCAAGAGCTATTAGATTTTAGACGTGGCGTTTACGATATCATCGTCGTTCTTGCGGAAAATCCTCCCTACGAACCCCGTCTCCAAGAAGCCATCAAACTATGGAACGCTGCCGACTCACAACAAAAACCTTATATTCTCCTCAGCGGCGGTAAACGCACCTCTTATCCAGCGACCAAGGGCTATCCCTGCCTCACCCCGCCTGAAGCGCCTCCCAATCGCACCAAAGATAATGTTAGAAACGAGATTGCGAGTCGGGCGGATATACCTAATATTGGTCTACGTTACGATCCTCGCTACGAAGGTTATTTTACCAATCTAGCCAGCCCAAGTGATGGAATTCCCCAAGTCGATCTGACTGAAGCCGATCAAATGTGTAGTGCCTTGACCAGCTTTCCCAATATTTCGGCCGTTCGTTCTTTTGTAATTATCGAGCCATCGGGAGTAACCGTACGTAGCAGTGGCGATGAAATTAGCAAGTTGATCAAATCTTTGGAAAAAAATAAATTATTAAAGGAAGATGCCCGTAACAGCCGCCGAATTTTGCTAATTACCTCACCCATAGAAGCAACTCGCGCCTTTTTATCCTTTAGAAATCAAGAACTCAACGCCTCTTTAACAACCGCTAGTTATCCCTCCGATAGTCACAGCAACCTCAGCCAACAATGTCCTTGGCCGATTGGCAAGCAGTTTAAAATCAAGCCGCAATATTTTCTATTTAATGCCGAAGCTTTTGTCAAATCCGAACGTGCATGGACGGAAATCAAAGAATTAGTATTTTATACGCTCAGATTCTGGTTACGTCCGCCTCTAACAGATGAACGTCCCTACTATCCTAAACAAACGACCTAAGTAGCTAGGCATAAGTAAACTTAAAACCTAGAAGAGCATACCGCCCGCGCAGCGGGCGGTATGCTCTCTGGTTCTGTTTTTTAATTATGCCGAACTACTTACGAATTTCTTTAATATATAGCTGCTGCCAGTCTTGTTAGGAAATAAAGCCCAAAATATTGTTGCTGCGCGGAGCGCAGCAACAATATTTTGGGCTTTATTTCCTATATTCCTTCCCAGTAGATTAGTACATCAAACTGAAGAAGAGAAGGTTGGCGCGAAATGCCAACCTTCTCTTCTTCGGTTTTGATTTTGTCCTAATGCGAGTGGTGACAGCGATCGCAACATAAGATTTGCTTAGAATATAAAATCAAAAGGATAAGTAACAGTGCGAAGCACCGTCACTTACCCTTTCAAGATTCTTTAAAGATCTATTAGTCTATTTAGCAGCACCTTGAGCTTCGAGAAGCTGTTGCTTTAATCGCTCCAGATCTTGAGCCCATCTTGGATCGGGCTGATGGGCTTCAGAAGATGTACTAGAACTAGATACATTTCCAGAAGCTTTTTTATTGTTATTATTACGTTTCTTCCGTTTTGCCGCAGCTTTAATTGGCGCAGCAACCGTACTCGTTGTTACTGAGGATTCACTCTCTGAATTGACGGAATCATCAGAACCTTCTTCCAAATCAGAACCATCTTCGGCTTTGCCCTTAGTGCGAGGCAAAGCTTTTTCTAGCTTCAAGACAGCACCGTTGAAATCATAACCATTGAATTTCTCAATTACTGTATCGGCAACTTCATCAGAGCCGACGGTCACAAATCCAAAACCACGGCATTTGCCTGTTTTGCGATCGGTTATAACTTTCAACGATACTGAATCACCTGATTCATTGAAAATTTTTTCTAGAGCTTGGCGATCTAATTCTGCTGGCAAGTTGCCAACATAAAGGCGAATGGACATGATAATAGAAAACCTCTACGCTATGAAATCTTCAGCAGGTGACTAGAGCAGCCGCTACAAAAAACTTGTTTAAAAAACTTGTTTGCTACTTAATTAGCTTAAATTGGAGCTATTGATTAGGTGCTACCTGCGATTAATCAAATTAATACGACACTCTTGTGCCATGTATCAACATAACATACAAAATGCGCGTACTCAAAAATAAAATGTAATGAAAGTATCAAAATTTAATTGAGCTATAAAACTGAATATATAACGAAATATCCTGAAGGAATTACTAGGGCAATCCTGATCCCGATTGGTTTTTAAGCATATTCAGCATGAAATTGTTAAGTTCTGATATTTTTATAATTTATTGCTTGACTAATAAAATTTAACTAATGTAATATCCACCTGCATAAATCTACATAAAATTTATATGGAAATTTTTGGGATTGTGCTAATCAGCTACTGTTTGTGGATTTCTCAGGCTCTTAATGATTCCCAAAAGAAACAAGAGCAGGAAATTGAGAAAAAGATTAAAGAAAAGCTCAAAAACGATCAATACATGAATGTTCGTATCATTGAGAAACCCTAGTTTTATAGAAATAGAGGTTCATTACTCTACCTGTGGTGAGGAAATGAACCTTTTGTTCTGGCTTGTTCTGGCTTGTTCTGCCTTGCTTGAAAAGCTCCTTAATTAATTGGATTTTTTGGATTTTTCTAAGTTCTTAGAAGAGCGAAATCTTTGGGCGCACTCTTCCAAGAACCATTGAGGATCGCTATAGTTTAGGTAGTCCAAGATGGAAGAATTTTTAAGTCTGGGGTAAAAATTGTGAAGCAAAATCTACAAGCAATTGGTGGTGAACTAAAAAACCAAGTGAAAATCTTGGCAACCTTGGTATCAGTCTTTTGGATTGTTTTTATCTTAAATGAATTAATCTTTTCTCGCCGCCTTAATGCCTTTGGGATTCTCCCTCACAGTTTCATCGGCTTGCGTGGCATTTTATTTGCCCCGTTTCTCCATGCAAACTTTTATCACATTACGGCAAACACGGTTCCTTTTATTGTTTTGGGCTGGATGGTGATGCTACGAAACACTAAAGACTTTTACTTTGTGTCTTTTATGGCGGCTTTGGTTGGTGGTTTAGGTACTTGGTTAGTCGGCAGGGCTGATTCGGTTCATATTGGTGTAAGTAGTGTGATTTTTGGCTACTTTGGCTATCTTTTATTTCGTGGCTATTTTGAGAGGAGTTTTGTAGCGATCGCTATTTCAATTACGATCGCCATTACCTACGGCGGTTTAATCTGGGGTGTATTGCCCACAAATGCCTATATTTCTTGGGAAGGACATTTGTTTGGTTTTATAGGCGGAATTATCGCCGCAAAGTTATTGTCCCCTAGTAAAGTTGCCCAATAAAAGAGAGGCGGTGCATTGCGCCGCCTCTCTTTTATTAGTTACTAGTTATTAGTTTATTAAATTTTAAGCTACGCTCTTAATCGCTTCGAGTAAACTGCGCGTGCAGGCTCCTTTATCGCAAAAAGCGTCAATAATTGCCCCATTGGAGATAGCTTGAGCTTTGCCACCATCAGCGGCTGAATAGGCGACAATCTTAATATGAGGATACTCAGTTTTGATGGCGCTTGAAGCTGACCAACCGTCCATTACAGGCATATGTAAATCCATGATCACCACATCAGGCTTGTACTTGTGTACTTTGGAGATCGCTTCTTTGCCATTGTTTGCCACTTCAACCGATCCAATGCAGGATTGTAGGGAAAGTGCTAGTTGTAAAGTACATCTGGTTAGTTCGTGGTCATCCACCACCAAAACGCGCAAAGTTTTTGTAGAAGATGTCATGGTAGGTTCGGTAAGAAGATCTTGACAATTATTCTTTTATGTAATTTAAGATACCTCTTTTTCTGTTGCAAAGCTTCTACCACAGGGACTAATCGTAACTATTCATAAAGAAGAGGTAGCGTAATGTTCTACCGCTTCTCGTTCGGATATATAACTACCGTCAACTGCATCAGGATATAAAGCCGAAAAGAGGGTTGCCGCGCTCCGCGCGGCAACCCTCTTTTCGGCTTTAATTTTGTCCTAAATTCACTGAAGTGTTGGCTCACTTCAGTGAATTGGTATAACAAGACTGGCGGCAGCTATATTATAGATAATTGTAAAAATAGCTTAACCGCGCCATTTGACTTTAGGTAAAATTTGCTTCTGGTCGATGCGATCGCTATATCTAACTGCAAAATTGAGTAATGAGTCGAGTAGGGCATCAGAGAGAAAGTGAGGTTGCAAACCAAGATCTAGCAGATTAGTGTTTTTAGCATTGAAGTAATGCTCTTCTAGCTCCACACGGGGATTATCGATATTTTGCACTTCGACCTTGATCCCGAGAGTCTGCCCCGCTTTCTGCACCATGTAGGCAAGGTCGCGGATCGAGAACAGCTCAGTAAATTGGTTGAAGACGCGCATTTTGCCAGATTCTGCGGGGGTGGCGATCGCCAGTTCGATACAGCGCACCGTGTCGCGGATATCAAGGAAACTCCTTGTCTGTCCTCCTGTGCCATAGACAGTTAAAGGATGTCCAATCGCTGCTTGGATGCAGAAACGATTAAGCGCCGTACCAAAGACACCATCATAATCAAGACGGTTAATTAGTAATTCGTCAGTGCCAGTTTCTTCGGTAAGTACCCCATAAACTACGCCTTGGTTGAGATCGGTCGCTCGCAAGCCCCATGTCCGACAGGCAAACTGAATATTATGGCTGTCATGGACTTTACTGAGGTGATAAAAACTACCAGGCTGTTTGGGATAAGGAAGGGTATCTTTGCGCCCATTATGTTCAATGGTGATGTAGCCCTCTTCAATATCGATATTGGGCGTGCCATACTCGCCCATTGTCCCGAGTTTGACTAGATGGCAGTCTGGGTTATGCTCCTTGATGGCATAAAGTAAATTGAGCGTACCAACAACATTATTGACTTGAGTGAGTACGGCATGTTCGCGATCGATCATTGAGAATGGTGCTGAGCGTTGTTCACCGAAATGCACGAGGGCTTCGGGTTCAAAATTACGAAATGTTTTTTGCAAAAATTCGTAATTTGTAATGTCGCCAATAAACAAATCGATTTTTTGACCTGAAACGGCTTGCCACTTATAGATCCGATCTTGAATAGAGGCGATCGGTGTTAGAGTCGCAACGCCTAACTCATTATCCCAATGTCGGCGAATTAAACTATCTAACACACCAACTTCATACCCTTTATTGGCGAGATGTAAAGCTGTCGCCCATCCGCAATAACCGTCGCCACCAATTACCAGTACTTTCATGAATTCTGTGGGTTACAAAAATTTTGAGTTACAGTTTCCAAACTAACCCTATCAGGATTTATCTCATTTGTGATGCACAAGACCGAAATTTATTAAGTTGTATGTGTCAGGGAATACAGGCAAGACATAACTTGGGAAGGCTGGTTAAGTAGCTAGGCAATCGTACCGCCCACTTAGCGGGCGGTACGATCTTTTAGGTTTTGCTTTAGCTATCAGGACATCAAACCCAATAGAGAGTTGCGGCGCTTCGCGCCGCAACTCTCTATTGGGTTTGATGTCCTGATACAGTTGACGGCAGCTATACTTGCTTCGCGAGAAGTTTTCCTGTTTTGGTATTTGTGGATAAATATCGCTAATTTTGACGCAAACTTTTATAATGGACTTGCGTGTACTCACGCAATTTAGCCGATCGCAGCTTTTGGTCGGCAAGTGTAATCTATGGAATAATAGCCAAGATTATTTAAGATTTATTCAAAAGCTATTCACAAAAAGCCATTCATAAAGCTATTCATTATTTAGCCTAGGACGATCAGCCAAGTATGCTTTCGATTGCTGAACTTGCCCATAAACGAAATCCCGAAGCGATCGCTAAGATTATTTATCAGGAGTTGCAATGTCTTGACATTGATCGGCTAAATATTGATGTGGACATTGTTGATAGTAGCTTGGAAGTACAAATTCGGACAGATTCCGCCCTAGACAAAGAACAACTGCTGACAATTGTCCGTAATGGACTTCAAGAATTGCATATAGAATCAATAGCTAAATTTAAAATCCACTGTTGGCGCAATGATGAAGAAATGCATGAACAGCGCCCACTCTGGACGGAGCAATTTATGCTAGATCTACCCAAATCATCACTTTCAGGATTGGAATCAAATTTAGAGGCTCCGTTCTCGCCCCCAACAAGTACACCTGCCACAAGCTTGCCTGAAAATCAATCTTCGGAAACGCGAGCCCCAGAAACCCAACTTTCTAAACAGTCGGTTCTACAACAGGCGATCTCTAAGATCGCTCCCACTAGCACTAGTCCTCAAGCAAAACAACCAGCCTTTGCAAATTCAGAAAAGCCATCCCTAGAGAATCCGTCTCTAGAAAAGTCATCTTTAGATGAATATTTCCCTAAGTCATCAAAGTCATCAATTGTCCTTGCCAATCCCAAAGAGGGAAAAAATCAGGCAAATATCAGCTATTGGCAATTATTATTGGTAGGTTTATCAATTGTCTTACTAGGTTTGGGAATTGGTGCTTCCGTAAGAGCCTTGACCTCGAAGATCGCAACCGAGAACGGTTCAGATCCAGCCAACCCCAGCCAAGTGATGGACAGGACAAAACCCACGGGAGCGAGCAATCCTAGTGCGATCGCAGAAACACCTAGCCCCAATCCCACCAAGGTAACAAAAGCCAATGGCTCCCTCACGGATGAGCCGATTTCCGCCAATGCCATTCCCCAGCAAGAAGAACAAGTCATCACTTTAGAAAAATTTAACCGCATTCAAAAAGGTATGTCGGTCGAACAGGTGGACAAAATTTTTGGGATCTCAGGTAAAGTGATCGCCGAGAATAGTTCGAGCAATGGTAACGGCAAGGTTTATTCTTGGAAAAATTCTCAGGGGAGCAATGCGATCGTGGAGTTTAAGGATGGGCAAGTTGTTGCAAAAGCCCAAGCGGGTCTATAGTTGCCCAATATAAACCAAGAACTGATCGGCGGCGCTTCGCGCCGCCAATCAATTCTTGGTTTTTGATTTTTCCTAAGCAATAAGGAATAGTGGTAGCGCGAAGCGCTACCACTATTCCTTTGGGTTTTATATTTAATTGAGGAAGTTGGGATAACTTTTATGAAGGCAGCTATATTGCTATAAAATTACACATTGGGTAGGCTAACTAATTTTTTGATTCAGGCAGCTAGGAAAACCCAGTAAAAGCCTTGTGGGAGAAAATTTTTGGGTATCGATTTACGCAGCTACGTCTATTTAGACAATTTACAGCGACAACATGCTGCCTATTTAGGAACGATCGCACAAGGATTTTTGCCCTTACCAGGGGACACTTCCCTCTGGATCGAAATATCCCCCGGCATTGAGATTAACCGCATTACTGACGTAGCGCTAAAATCGACTTCAGTCCGTCCTGGAGTGCAAATAGTTGAGCGCTTGTATGGATTGCTAGAAATTCATTCTGGAAGCCAAGGGGAAACCCAAGCCGCAGGTCGCGCAATCTTAGAAATGCTTGGCGTTACTGAAGAAGAACGGATTAAGCCAAGATTATTGTCAAGTCAAATTATTCGGAATGTGGACGCACATCAAACACAACTGATTAATCGATTTCGGCGCGGTCAAATGTTGCTTTCAGGACAGACTCTGTACATTATGGAAGTTGAACCTGCTGCCTATGCCGCTCTTGCCGCCAATGAAGCGGAGAAAGCCGCATCTATTAACATTTTGGAAATTGTGGCAGTGGGTAGTTTTGGACGTTTATATCTTGGCGGCGAGGAGCGAGATATTATGGCTGCTTCGGCAGCAGTGCTAAATACAATTAACAATGTCAGAGGTCGGGATATATATAGTAACGATCGCAAAGAATAATCAATATAGGTAAGTAGCTAGTCATAATTTAAACCCCAAAACCTGTAGCGCACGCTGCGCGTGCGCTACAGGCTTTACCTAGAGATCATCTTCCCAACCACAACATTTACATCGCCATTGTTCTGGTGGTAACCGCATCCGCGAGAAGGGAGTTCGACACTCTGGACATTTACCTGTGAAGATAGGATGCCAACCACATTCTGATTCCATAGCGGGATCGTAACTTTGGGGATCGTCGGGTTCCCACAACTCCGCAGAGACAAAATCCGAGCAGACTCCCCACTCTGGTCCATAGGGATGCACTGCACAGACCAATAACTGAGTGTGGGCGTAAAAATTGCAGCGATCGCAGAGGGATATTTTTGCCATATTTATATTTTATAGCTGTCGCTAAGTATATCAGTCCATAAACCGCAAGCAGAGAATGGCGGCGCAATGCGCCGCCATTCTCTGCTTGCGGTTTCATACCAATTCACTGAAGTGTGACAACACTTTTGTGAATTGAAAAACAAACCCAGTAAGGTTTTGAGATTCCCAAAATGGCAACGCCATTTTGGGAATTGGGATCACTTAACTAAAGCGAGCAATTTCGACACCATTTTGGCGGATCACCAGTTCTAGGCTGAGCGAACTCGCAGGAAAAATGGGATCTTTGGCTACAGCCTTAATCTCATAGGGAGATTTGAGTTCACCCGCAGTTTTTATAAGGGCGTTAAATGCTTCTGGAGTAAATTGACCGACCTTGCCTGTCAGGGGATCGGCAAGAACCCCCTCACGACGCGCCCGAAAACTGACGAGTAAAAACAATTGCTCGACTCTTGAGGCTAAAGCCTGTGGTGATAGGTCGGGCGTAAATTGTAAAGTCGCAATTTCTGCACCACGGGCAAAGATCTGGCGGTTGAGGGTCACATCGGCAGCGATCGCAATGCGGGTTTCTCTTTTGAGAAAGTTGCCTGCGGATAGAATGCGGATCACATAGCTTTGTCCGTCTTTAATCTTATTTAATAGCTCTTCGACCTGAGCCTCCGTAATTTTGATTACGGGTTCCTTAGGAGCTTGGTCGGGGAGAAAAGCTAGAAGTTCGCGAGCATTGCGTTCTGCTTGTTGCAGTAGTTGGGTACTGGCTTGGCGCAATTCCCCAGTACTGAGATTCGGACGCACGACACCGATGGACAAAATTTGATCGGCAAAAATCGCGACATTCCCTTTGCGGAGTGCTTCGAGGCTGATTAATAATTGTTCCCGAACCGATTCCAAGGAAGCGACCTCTGAACCGAGGGCAACCCTTTGCTTTTCAATTTCGACTAGACGTTGTTCGGATTCATCGACTTTTTGTTTGAGGGTTTCGCGCTCCTGTGAAATGGTGGCTAATTCGTTAGAAATGCGCGATTTTTCTTCCCGCAGTTGACTGCTTTCCGCTTGCAAACTGGATTGTTCTGCGGTCAAATTCTGGATGCGATCGCGGAGATCGGCTTCCTGTTTTGATGCTTTTTGCAGCGCTTCATCGGCTTGTTGAAATTTGCTTTCGACTGATTGCAATAGAGCCTGCGTTTCTGACTGTTTGCGGATGGCTTGAACGAGGGATTGATTAATTTGTCCCAAGCGTTGTTGTGCTTTTTCCTGTTCGTCCTTTGCCGTTTTTAAGTCAGTCTCCACCTTTTGTTTTTGTTCTTGACTACTAGCTAACTCCGATCGAATACTTTCTAATCGAAATAGACCATCTCTTAGCTGTCCGCTTAGTAGTAATAAAATCCCTAGGGTTGATGCCGAAATCATGCCACCCGTAGCGATCGTCACGACGGTGGCAGTGTCACGAGGTCTGAGCTTGAATATGCTAAGTCGTGCTTTACCAACCTTAGTGCCAATGCGATCGCCCAGCGTCGCGATTAAGCCTCCTAAGATCAAAATCGCTAAAATCAGCGTATATCCAGCCATGTAACTCCTAAGTCCTCACAGCATAGATCTTAGCAGATTAACCATCAGTAGTGCTAAATAGGTAAGGGTAGGCGGCGCTTCGCGCCGCCTACCCTCTTATACCAATTCCAAAAATCTTACTGGGTTTGGTTTTTAATTCACAAAATTGTTGTCACACTTGCGTGAATTGGTAATATCGCTACAGTCACTTGAATGAGGACAAATCAAACCCGAAGAATTGACTGGCGGCGCTTCGCGCCGCCAGTCAATTCTTCGGGTTTATATCCTAGTACATTTGGCGATAGCTATAAGTAGCTAGGCATAATTAAAAAAACAAAACCAGAGAGCGTACCGCCCGCTACGCGGGCGGTACGCTCTTAATTATACCTAGCTACTTATGGGTAATCGAGCCGCAATAAGTTAGTATGGCAACTATGGCAAAACTCGATCTTCATAAGCTTGATGGGGAACATGGAAAAGCAACTTAAAATACAGCAGTTAGTTGATAATCTGGCAAAGGCGATCGTTGGTAAAGATGAAGCCATTCAATTAGTTTTAGTGGCGCTTTTTTCTGGTGGTCACGCATTACTAGAAGATGTGCCGGGGGTGGGTAAAACTTTACTCGCTAAGTCCCTCGCCGCCTCTATTTCTGGTAAATTTCAGCGCGTACAATGTACTCCCGATCTGTTACCAACAGATATTACAGGCACAAATATTTGGAATCCGCAAAGGGGAGAATTTCAGTTTCTGCCAGGTCCAGTCTTTGCCAATGTGTTATTAGCTGATGAAATCAATCGGGCTACTCCTCGCACCCAGTCAGCCTTACTAGAGGTAATGGAAGAGAGTCAAGTTACGGTTGACGGTATATCGCGTCAAGTCCCTTCACCATTTTTTGCGATCGCCACCCAAAATCCCATCGAATATCAGGGCACGTTCCCATTACCTGAAGCCCAACTCGATCGCTTTGCCCTATCCTTTAGCATTGGCTACCCCAGTGAAACTGAAGAGCTGGAAATGTTAAAACGGATGCAAACAGGGCAGATCGGTTCCGCCCAGCTAGAAGCCTGTATCACCCCTGAAGAAGTTCTCGAAATTCGCCAACTTTGTAAAAAAGTTCCTGTGAGTGATGCCATTAGCGAATATATCGTGAATATCGTCCGCGCTACCCGTAATGATGAAGAAATTACCCTTGGGGTGAGTCCTCGCGGCACTTCGGCTCTATTGCGATCGCTCCAAAGTTATGCCTTTATGCAACAAATGCTCGATCCCAATCGCAAGTCGGATTATGTCTTACCCGACGATGTAAAATTCCTTGCCCCCTTTGTTCTAGGACATCGGATTATGGTGTCTGGCAGGCGATCGCCACAAAAAATCATTCAACGCTTGCTAGATGTCGTGCCCGTACCTTAAGAAAAATGGGGCTATCACCACTTGCTTTAGGACAAAACCCCAAGAATTGACTGGCAGCGCTTTGCGCCGCCAGTCAATTCTTGTTTTTTACACTTGGCGACCTTGGCGACAGTTATAGTAGGGAACCACCACAACTGGAACCGCTTCCTGCGGTACAGCCATAGCAATAGTCAGCAGTCTGGATTTCTTGGATAATTTCCAAAGTATCTAGTTTGAGAATTTCAGCGAGGGTAAGAATATGGTCTGAAGGAGAACGGGCGGGTAAGTTTTCCATTTGATTAAAGTCGCAATCGTAGATATTGCCTTGATAGTCGATGGATAGCTGGTTGCGACACATGAGATGGTTAAGCGTGTTGGGATTGAAATGAGATTCTAAAAAGGAGGTATATTGCTGTTCTAGTTGGCGGTGCTGGAGATGGAACTTACTTCTGCCAATGGGAAGATTAGTAAGAGCAAAGAGACTGTTAAAAACAATCCCGAAATGCTTTTGCAGATAGTCTTTATAATCCTTTTCTAAATTCTGTTGATTGGGGGCAAGGGTAAATCGTTCGGATGTGGGAAGTTGGGAATTGTATACTAAGTCTAAAACTAGATGAGGATCGGAACCATAGCCAAGGCGATTCAGCCATTGTAAAGCTTGGATCGAGCGATCAAAAACTCCCTTCCCCCGCATCTTGTCCACATTATCTTCAAGGTAACAGGGGAGAGAAGCCACAACCCGCACTTGATGGCGAGCATAGAATTCGGGAATGTCTTCATAGCCCTTTTCAAAATATATGGTCAAATTAGAACGCGCGATCGCCTCTTTCCCCTGTTCTCTTGCCACCTCGATCAATGGACGGAATCCATATAGCATTTCTGGCGCACCCCCCGTCAGATCTACGGTTTGAATTTGTGGAAAGCGACGAATAATTTCTATTAACTGTTCGCAGACCTCTGGGGTCAACTCTTCGGTACGATGGGGACTTGCCTCAACATGGCAGTGACTACAGGCAAGATTGCAAATTTTACCCAAATTAATCTGCAATACGGAAATATGATGCTTTAAGAAGGGAGTTTGCAGTTTTTGAGAAAAGGGTGCGATCGCTTGGACTAGCATAGATTAGTAATCTAATGGATTCCCCATCATTCTGCCATAAACCCAATAATAGCGACCTTAACTGCAATAACCATGGCATTGTACTCGCTACTGAGCAATTTTAAAATTTCCGTGGAAGTGGGAATTTGCCCTGTTTTACCGAATTTTTCGAGATATTTACAGATGTGAGACAGTCTAATTGCGCCAATACTGGCACTGGTCGATTTTAGAGAATGGGCGGCAAGCGCTAATTGACTCGCTTTTTGATTAACAAAGGCTGACTGAATGGTATCGATCAAGTTCTCTGCGGAATTAAGATAGATAGTAAGCAAGTCAGAAAATTCGAGATCCTCCCCAATCGCCACTCTTAAATCCTGAAATATATCAATATCTAGAGTTTGGGTCTCCATAAAACCTGAATAAAAATCTGAATAAAAGTCTGGATCGCAGCCTGAATAGTTATGTACAAAATCTGGTATTAGCGCGATCGCATTGTCTTGTATATTCTCAACCATAGCTTTACTCCTGACGACAGCAAGCAAATAAGCAGTTAAGCATAGATAACCTGAAAACCCACTTAATACCAATTCACGAAAGCGTGACAACACTTTTTTGAATTAAGATTTTTGAATTAAGATTTGTGAATTAAAAATTAAACCTAGTAAGGGTTTGCAAAGCTAAAAATGGCGTAGCCATTTTTAGTTTTGGTATAAGGTTTTGAGATTCCCGAAATGGCAACGCCATTTTGGGAATTGGTATAAGGGTTTGCAAAACTAAAAATGGCGTAGCCATTTTTAGTTTTGGTATAAGGTTTTGAGATTCCCAAAATGGCAACGCCATTTTGGGAATTGGTATTAACTATCTAGTTCTTGATAGTTCTTGATAGTTCTTGACAAAACTAGTTATCCCACTCTTGTGACCCCAATAACTATAGCCAAATGTCGATGCTTCCTGATTACCTATAGTTTGAGTTTACGCAAATTTTCGACCGCAGCTTCAATCGTGCTATCTTTCTTTGCAAAGCAGAATCTCAAACCATTAACTTTTTCGCGATCGGGATGGCTAAAACAACTGCCAGGAACTGCCGCGACTAAGGCTTCTTTAGCCAAACGAAAGGCAGCCCGATCTGCATCTGGAGCGATGGCGGAGCTGTCTGTCCACATATAATAGGCTCCCTTAGGAAGCACGGGGGCTAAACCTAGTTCCACCAAGGCGGGGTAAAGCATATCGCGCTTGCGCTTGTAGTCTAGGGCAAGCTTGGTAAAGTATTCCCGTCCAAATTCCATGGCGGTGAGGGCGGCATGTTGCAAAGGCGCGGGAGCGCAGATGGTAATAAAATCATGAATCCGTCGCATGGCGGCGGTTAGTTCGGGACTGGCAACGGTATAGCCTAAGCGCCAACCCGTAATACAAAAAGTCTTCGAGAAGCCATTGACAACGATTGTGCGATCGCGCATCCCCGCAATGCTCATGAGGCTAATATGCTCGCCTTCGTAAAGAATATATTCATAAATCTCATCGGTAATCGCATAGACATTGTATTGCTGGCAGAGTTGGGCAATTAATTCCAGTTCAGCCCTCGTCCATACTTTGCCTGTCGGATTAGCAGGACTATTGATGATGACGGCTTTAAGCCCTCGCTTAAAAGCTGGTTCGAGCATCTCTTGCGTAATTTCCCATTGCGGTGGTTGCAGCGTGACAAACTCAGGAATACCGCCAACGGTAGCAAGATTGGGAATATAGTTTTCGTAAAATGGTTCAAAAATCAAGACGCGATCGCCTTGATTAATTAAGGTCATTAGAGCAATATTCAGTCCTTCGGTTGCGCCACAGCAAACAGTTACCTCGGTTTCGGGATCGACGGTGATGTGATTGTCGCGTTGCATCTTTGACGCGATCGCGTTACGTAACTTGTCCCATCCCCAACTATCGGCATATTGATTAAAATCTAAGGCGATCGCCGCTCTTGCGGATTCTTTGATCGCTTCTGGTGCAGGGAAGTCAGGCAAACCTTGAGCGAGATTAATTGCCCCAAACTTTTCACAGTATCGAGAAGCCTCACGAATTTGGGATTCTTTAATTTGAATGGCGCGTTGGGATAGTGAAACAGTAGTCAAGATGATTATCTCTAAGCTTTAAAAAGTTAAAGACGGCATTTTGAGCCGTCTTTACTAAATCCTACCGTAATTTTCGATCAAAAAGACCACAAGAAAGTTTTGGAAAGTGTTGCTTTGCAACACTTTCCAAAACTTTCTTGGTTTGGATTTGAGCGCAAATCTCTGTAATACCAATTCACAAAAGTGTTGTTGTGACGGATCAAGAATTAAGTTTTTCTAAATTTTTAGCTTAATAAGTAACAATGCTCACAGTTAACACATCGCGTCCGATCGCCCTGTAGTAAACTGACTTATTAAAAGCATCTCTACAATAAACTTTGCGTTCAAACGCGACCTATGGACTTTGCATATCAATACGCATGGCTGATTCCCTTGCTGCCACTCGCCGCAGCACTGATTATCGGCACAGGACTGATTACCTTTAACAAATCCACCAACAAACTGCGATCGCTCTGGTCTATCCTCAGCGTATCCGCCACAGGCGGCGCAATGGTGATGGCAGTTAACCTGCTTTGGAGTCAGATTCAAGGGCATGATCCCTATCTCTACACCTTTGAGTGGGCGCAAGCAGGTAGCTTTCATCTGAACATGGGCTTTGTGATCGATCATCTCACTGCACTCATGCTCGTCATTGTGACCACTGTTGCTTTCTTGGTGCAAATCTACACTGACGGATACATGGCTCACGATCCTAGCTATGTCAGATTCTATGCTTACCTAAGTTTATTCACCTCCTCCATGTTGGGGTTAGTTGTCAGCCCTAACTTGGTACAGATTTATATTTTCTGGGAACTGGTGGGGATGTGTTCTTACTTGCTAATTGGCTTTTGGTTTGATCGCAAAGGTGCTGCCGATGCTTGCCAAAAAGCCTTCGTAACTAACCGTGTCGGTGACTTCGGACTTCTATTAGGCTTGCTCGGTTTGTACTGGGCGACAGGGACGTTTGAATTCACTGAAATGGGAGCAAAACTGACTGAATTGGTGGAATCGGGTTCCTTAAGCGTCGCGTTAGCCACATTATTTGCAGTTCTAGTATTCATGGGGCCAGCCGCCAAATCAGCCCAATTCCCTCTCCATGTTTGGCTTCCCGATGCGATGGAAGGACCTACACCGATTTCGGCATTGATTCACGCCGCCACAATGGTTGCCGCAGGCGTATTCCTAATCGCGCGGATGTTTCCTGTATTTGAAGAAATTCCTGCGGTTATGAATATAATCGCTTGGACAGGTGCTTTCACTGCCTTTTTGGGCGCAAGTATCGCCATCACCCAAAATGACATCAAAAAAGGTTTAGCCTATTCTACGGTTTCCCAATTGGGTTACATGGTCATGGGGATGGGTGTTGGTGCTTATGGCGCGGGTTTATTTCACCTGATGACTCATGCCTACTTCAAAGCAATGATGTTCCTCGGTTCTGGTTCTGTCATTCACGGTATGGAAGAAGTCGTTGGACATGATCCCGACCTTGCTCAAGATATGCGCGTTATGGGTGGTTTGCGCAAATATATGCCCATCACCGCCATTACTTTCTTTATCGGCACTCTCGCCATCAGCGGGATTCCTCCTTTTGCGGGTTTCTGGTCAAAGGATGAAATTCTTGCTTCTACCTTCAAGGCAAATCCCATTCTCTGGGGAATAGGTTTCTTAACCGCGGGGATCACTGCCTTCTATATGTTCCGCATGTACTTCACGACCTTTGAAGGGGATTTTCGCGGCACAGACAAGAAACTATTAGCCTCGGTAAAAACCGAGAATTCCATCGGTAAGGCTCCTCAAGCAGATGACGGGCATGGTCACCATCATGCTAGTAAGCCCCATGAATCGCCGATCGCCATGACTCTACCTCTGATGGTATTGGCAATTCCTTCGATGCTGATTGGGCTTGTGGGAACTCCTTTGGGAAATTACTTTGAGTATTTTATCCATGCGCCCTCAGAAAAAATCACGGAAGTTCCTGTGGAAGGATTTACCCCCGAATTTCTGCTCATGGGTGGTAGCTCGATTGGGGTGGGCTTGATTGGGATTTCTCTAGCGATTTTGATGTATCTGCAAAAGAAAATCGATCCCAGTGCGATCGCTAAAGCGATCGCGCCACTCTACCAGCTATCTAAAAACAAATGGTACATTGACGAAATTTACGAGGCTGTATTTGTAATTGGCTCTCGCCGCCTTGCCCGTCAAGTCCTAGAAGTCGATGCCAAAATCGTCGATGGTGTGGTTAACCTTGCTGGGTTCGTGACCGTAGTTACAGGCGAAGGCTTGAAATACTTTGAAAATGGTAAAGCGCAATTCTACGCGCTCGTTATTTTCATTGGTGTTCTTGGTTTCGTCATTGTTACCTCGATTTAAAGGATTTCATCCTTTGAGCATATAGACACCAAGAAAGCAGCCCTTAGGGCAGCTTTCTAAAACAAAAGCAAAGAGAGCGATCGCTAAGCGATCGCTCTCTTTGCTTTTGTTAGCAACATAATACCAAGTTAAGAAATGGCGTAGCCATTTCTTAACTTGGTATTACCCAAAAGGTGAGTGGCGGCGCTTTGCGCCGCCACTCACCTTTTGTTTTTTGAATTGCTATACTTACAGCAATTACCGATCAAACGAACCACAAAGAAATTTTTGAAAGCGTTGCGAAGCAACGCTTTCAAAAATTTCCTTGGTTTGGGTTTGAGCGCAAAGCGCTGTAAGAACTCGCTGATGAGGATCTTGCATGAAACTTGGCGATCGCTAATTCATAAATTGCTTCGAGTCTTTGGGCATGGATATCGAGGGTAAATTCCGCGTGAAATAGCTCGTTACCAGCAATACCGATCGCACGAGCCTTATCAAAATTATTTGCCAAATCGGTAATTGTGGCGGCTAACTGTTCGATATTATGCGGCTCCACCAAAATTCCTGTTTTCCCATCCTCAAGATGTTCGGGAATGCCACCGACCGCACTAGCAATCACGGCACGGAATCTCGCATAGGACTCCAGAGTCACCAGTCCCGCAGGCTCTGGCCAAACACTAGGAAAAATCACCGCAAAACTTTGACAGTAAAGGTTTTCTAATTGCTCACGCTGACACCAACCATGCCAAGTAATGCGATCGCCCAGATCTAAATCCTCAGCGAGTTTTCTGACCTGAGGCATTGCCCAACCCTCCCCCGCAATATCCAGATGAATTCTTGCATCCAATCGAGGCATCGTCCGCAGCAACCAGTCCAGCCCCTTCTCAGGAACGATCCTGCCTGCAAAGAAAATATGCTGTCGATCGTGGATGGGCTTTTCTAAGGGCAGGTGGGGACTTGACGGCTTGGCAATGCCACATCTGACAGTTACGACTTGGGATGCGGGTAGCCCATTGGCGATTAATTGCGATCGCACATAATCGCTATTCGCGATCGCCGTAATTCCCAATCCTTTGATTTCCGCAAATTCACCATAGGCTCTGCTTAAATTATTAATAATTGTCTGGGGTCGGCGACTGCCGCAACCATCGATTAAATGCCCCCAAGTACATCCTAAAAGGGACATTTGGCGATCGCAGACCGCCTTCTGGTTGGACAAATACTTCGAGCCACTAGGGCAATAGATATTGTGATTGTGCAGGGTATAGACCGCAGGACATTGATTGTTTAAGCTTTTTAATAATGCCGCATCATGAACATGCAGCAATTTGGATTGACTTTGATCGATATCATCCAAAGAGTTAACTATTTGCGGATCGTATATTTCTGGTAATGAAATCAACAGTCCATTTAGATAAGACTCAATTCCCCCAACGGAGGCGATCGAACATGTGGAGCAATGCTGAATCTTTTTCATTTGGAAAATATTATTTGGAAAATATTATTTGGAAAATATTATTTGGAAAATATTAATGTAAATGCAATGAACGAACCGATTCAAATCCAATGTAATCCTAAAACTACAGCAATTTTCCCAGCGATCGCGGTAGCAATAATTTCAACAATCGCCGCATTCCTCCCAAACTCAGTCGTTTTGATAAAGGATGATATTTGCTGAAATAAATATCGAAAGCTTGTTTTTTCTTCCCCAAGTTGATCGACTGTAAAATCGCGATCGGAGCGGCTCTCTTAAGCTCAAACTCTTTAGCCCAAGCTAGTTCCTCAGGAACATCGGTATTGAGGACTATATTAAAAGATTGCGCCGCCGCATCATCATTGTCACTTTTAGACATGGCCGCGCGGCTCAGTCGATATTTAGCTGTATATGTATCTAAAAAGAAGAAGTTCTTATATTTAAGCCCGAGTTGCAAACTGAAATCGAACTCTCCACCATTTCCGACTTCTTCATAGGAACGCCACTTAATATCCTTCGCCGCAGATGCCAGAATCATAAAGCAGTCATTAGGGAACTGATGCAATATCGCCGCCTCAACCGAAGACTTTTGCAAACCAGCGCGATCGCTAGTTCGGAAGAACATTTGATTGAGATTATGACTTTGCTCTAGATCGATTTCTCCTTCTTCAGACATGATGTACTGCTTTCCATAGGCGGCAACCAAATCAGGATGAGTATCCCAACAGCTATGTAAGTCTTCAAGGGCTTTTGGCAACAGTAAATCGTCATCATGCAAAAGCACAATTTTATGCCCTTGAGCCTTTGCATAGATAAAGTTAACATTCCTCGCTTGTCCTAAGGAAGGAGAGTGTCTCGTATAAGAAATGGGAATTGGACAACTTTTCTGCATATCTAAAATCATCTTTTCCGTTACATCATCACGGGAATCATCACCTATCACAATCTCAATAGGTTGCAGACTTTGTTCTAGCACCGAATGCAAAGCTTCCTTCAGAAATTTTGGTCTGTGATATGTAGTAATACATACAGATATAGATGGTTTCATAGGATTTTGAGATTAAACAGCGATCTGTAAATTTAAGACAATGGGCTAATTATCTCAGCATAATTAAAATTCGGGTAGAAAACCTTTGGCTCACGCGCAGCGTGAGCCAAAGGTTTTCTATCTTTCTTTATATTTATTAAGCCCACTTATACCAATTCACGAAAGTGTGACAACATCCTTGTGATACCAATTCTCAAAAGTGTGGCTACACTTTTGAGAATTGAAAACCAAACCCAGTAAGGTTTTTAAAATCACAAAATGGCTATGCCATTTTGTGATTTGGTATGAATTGATATTACTATACTAATTTTTCTCATACAGCAATTATCGATCAAACGAACCACAAGGAAATTTTTGAAAGCGTTGCTTAGCAACGCTTTCAAAAATTTCCTTGATTTGGGTTTGAGCGCAATGTGTTGTAAGTATCTGGGCGAAATTAAATATAAAGCCCAAAAAGCTGTAGCGCACGCGCAGCGTGCGCTACAGCTTTTGATTATGTAACCTTAAAAGCGATCGCTCGATTACGCCCCTGATGTTTCGCTGCATACATCGCTTGATCGGCGCAGGAAATTAGATCTTGAGGACTTCGTTCCGATGTCGGCATCAGGCTAGCAATTCCCATACTCAGAGTTACGCGATCGCTAACATCAGAACTTTGATGAGGAATTGCAAGATTGGCGATCGCAGTTTGAATAGCATCTGCAACCTTTAGCGCACCTTTTGCATCAGTACCACTCAAAATCACTGCAAACTCTTCCCCCCCGTATCTTGCAACCAAGTCTGTAGCCCGTTGTGCAGCTTTGGCGATCGCCTGTGCGACGCGATGTAAACAATCATCCCCACCTTGATGTCCATAGGTATCGTTATAGCGCTTGAAATAATCAATATCGATTAGGATTAGCGCAATATGAGTTTGCTCGCGTTTGTGATGTTGCCACTCTAGAGATAAAAAATCATCAAATCGGCGGCGATTAGCAATTTGAGTTAATCCATCTAAATTAGCAAGTAACTCCAATTTGCGATTTGCTTCCTGTAGAGCAAGTTCAGTTTCCTTCCGCTTCTCAATTTCGTCTTGCAATCTCTTCTTCTGTCTCTGAATCGTTAAGTGAGTTTCTAGACGAGCGACAACTTCTTCAATTTGAAACGGTTTCGTAATATAGTCTACTCCACCGACTTGAAAGGCTTTTAATTTATCAAAGGTTTCATCTAACGCGCTAATGAAAAGAATCGGGATATCACAAAGATCGGGATCGGCTTTAAAAGTTTGACAGACTTGATAACCATCCATTTCTGGCATTTGGATATCGAGCAAAATAATATTAGGCAATTTCGCTCTTACACTTTTTATTGCCCTACTTCCACTAATGGCACTACGAACTGTATAGCCAAGATCGGTAAGTAAATCGGTCAACAATTTTAGATTTTCAGGCAGATCATCTATTAAGAGAATATTACCTTTGCTTTCTGGTGGAGAATTAGGATTCACAGAAGATTAGTTAATATAGTTAATATAGTTTATACATGTTGTATTGGCTACGGTAATTAGCTAAGCATAAGTAAGCTTAATCCCAAATAACAAAATGGCTACGCCATTTTGTTATTTTAAAACCCTTACTGGATTTGGTTTTCAATTCCCAAAAGTGTAGCCACACTTTTGGGAATCGGTATAACTCTAGAAGCATGTATCTTGCACTAAGCAATCGATACCTGTTTTAGTTCTGGGTTTTTACTAAGCTGAAATACTTAATAGCTCTAACATTTCATCAAATTGAAATTGATGAGCAAATTTTTCTAGCATTTTCACAATGGCTGATTCTTGATTGGGAATTTCTCGAATTAGTTGATTAACACGATTACTATCACCCTCTAGGGCAACTTTGTATATTTGCGATCGCCACTCGTCGGACATCCCTGACAAATCTAAGGATGTCGCCGAATCGGATAAATCTATTTGATCATTAGGAGAATCTGAGTATACATATTTCACACCTAGATGTTTCGTTAAGGCTGCAAAAATCGTCTGTTCTTTAAAGGGTTTACGCATAAAATCATCACAACCCGCCGACAAAATGATCGCTCTTTCTTGTTCTAAGACACTAGCAGTTAGCGCAATGATGGCAGTAGCATTGCCTTGGGTGGTGGATTTGATATACTTGGTTGCCTCATAGCCGTCCATTACAGGCATTCGCATATCCATCCAAATTAAATGAGGTTGCCATGCTTCCCACATGACGATCGCTTCTTGCCCGTTGCTCGCTTCTTTTACCTCAAAACCCAATGGAGCTAGTAGTTTCACCAATAATTGACGGTTAATTGGTTTATCATCTACAACTAAAATTTTGTAGTCTGGTTGATTGGGAACAAGGGCAATAACTTGGCGCTTTTCCGAGGTTTCACCGATGATCGCGTTCCCTAGTTTAGTCTGAATTGAGAAATTAAAAGTAGTCCCTTTACTGAGTTCACTAGTAACGGTGATGTCACCTCCCATTAACCGCACAAACTGGCGACTAATGGTTAGTCCTAAGCCTGTTCCTTCCTGAGCTTCTCGACCTGACTCTGTTTGGCTAAAAGCTTCAAATAATTGATCTAACTCCTCAGGTGCAATCCCAACCCCCGTATCGCTTACTTGAAAATTTAAGGTGTAGCTTTGAGGTTCTGAATTTTCAATAGAACTCATACGCAAAACTACTTCGCCTTGGGGTGTAAATTTGATGGCATTGCCTAACAAATTGAGTAAAACTTGACGGAGCTTCACGCCATCTGTGTGAATGTAACGCGGTAAATTACCACCCCGATCTAAAATCAACTCTAATCCAGCGTTTACTGCCCGCAAATGGAGCATGTCTTCTAAATCGTCAAGCAATTGATATAAATCAATATCCTTGGAATTGAGCGTGTTTTTGCCTGCTTCGATTTTAGAAAAGTCAAGCACATTATTGATTAATGTCAATAAATATTCACCACTACGATGAATAATATTTACATTCTCGTATTGTTCAGGTGCAAGGTTTTTCGTACGTAACATTACCTGAGAAAAGCCAATAATGGCATTGAGAGGCGATCTCAATTCATGGCTCATATTCGCGATAAAAGCACTTTTCGCCTTGCTTGCAACTTCAGCCTTATCCTTAGCAACTGCTAGTTCTGAAGTGCGCTCCTGTACGCGATTTTCTAAGGTTGCAAAAGAAGTTTGTAACTGACTAGCCATCTGATTAAATGAACTAGCTAGAGCTTCTAGTTCTGCACATCCATTTACTTCCACAAATTGATCCATTTCCCCATTGGCGATCGCTGTAGCTGACTTGTTAAGATCGCGAACGAAGCGCGACATGAGTTGGGCAATAAAAAAACTCATACTGAGCGCTAAACTCAAAGCCGCGATCGCCAGTAAAATCGTATCTTGCGTATTGATATTAATCTGCTCCATAAAGTCAGATTCAGGCACGGCAACGGCAACCAGCCAGTTCAACCTATATTTATCTCGGAGCGGTGAGACTGTGAGAAAATAACGTTCGCCATTTAGCTGAAAATCTAAGCGGCTAGTTTGCTGAATCTTTGCTAAATCCCCAAGTTGCGATCGCATAGACTGCATACTTTGAGCTAGGACAGGGTTGTTACTATCCATAGCCTTAATGCGATTTTTGTTAATAGCTAAGGGTTGATTATCTAGGGAAGTTGCCACTAAGTCACCTGATGGCTCAAGCACAAATACCAAGCCTGATTTACCAACCTTTAGGGTTTGCAGAAATTCACGAATTGGCTCTATATTTTGATTGCCTAAACGCGGCACTTCTAGATAACCTTGCACCCGATCTTTAACCCTAGAACTTATTTCCTGTTGGAGTTGTCCAGAGATATCGTTGACCGCCTTCTGCCCGTTGCGAAAGGACAAATAGCCCACTGCTCCCAGTGCCCCAATGATTAATATTGTAAAGGGCGCAATTAAGAATAGTCTAATCGAAATTAAAGGGTGTTTCGCTTTTTTGGAAGGAAGATTTTTGTACATAGGTTGCTAAAGTTTGAACATCTATACAGATGCCTAGAGTAGTTTATCAAATTAATCATTTAAAATAGCTCTTGCAGTTTAATAAATATTCTCACCAACCTCTGAGCTGAAATTCGTATACAACGACACAAAGTATTTAGCCAAGTAGCTAGGCGCAATTAAATATAAAACCCAAAAAGCTGTAGCGCACGCACAGCGTGCGTTACAGCTTTTTGGGTTTTTAATTATGCCTATACCAATTCACGAAAGTGTGACAACACTTTTGTGAATTAAATTAGTAAGCGATCGCTCGATTACGACCCTGATGTTTCGCTGCATACATTGCTCGATCGGCGCAGGAAATTAGATCTTGAGGACTTCGTTCCGATGTCGGCATCAGGCTAGCGACTCCCATACTCAGGGTGACATATTCGCTTACATCGGAATTATCGTGAATAATGGCGAGATTAGCGATCGCGCTTTGAATAGCTACGGTGACCTTTAGCGCCCCTTCGACATTGGTATTGCTCAAGATCACAGCAAACTCTTCGCCACCATAGCGAGCAACCAAATCCGTTGGGCGATGAGTGACTTTAGCAATTTCCTGTGCAACTCGAATTAAACAATCATCACCGCCTTGATGTCCATTGCTATCGTTGTAGCGTTTGAAATAGTCAATATCGATCAGGATAAGCGATAGAGTGTTTTGTTCTCTTTGATGGCGTTGCCATTCTGTGGTTAGGTAATCATCAAAACAACGACGATTGGCAATCTTGGTCAATCCATCTAAATTGGCAAGCAATTCCAACTTATGGTTTGCTTCCTGCAATTTACAATTTAGCTCCTGTAAAGCTAGCTCTGTTTGCTTGCGCGTCGTAATATCGCGAATCGCGATCGCAAAACCATCACCTAACTTTACAGCGACATAGTGATACCAAGAGGAATCACCCGACGGATAGTAAAAATCTTCATCTAAAGATGCGCCAGTTTCGACAACTGTCACAAGGCGATCGAATAATTCTGGTGCAAGCTTTTCGAGCAGTTCTTTGATGAATAACTTACCGATGACATCTTCTCGGTTGCGGTGCAGGGCTTTAGCAATAACAGGATTAACTGCTAAGCAGCAAAAATCCTGAATATCGCCCGTAATCGAATCGCGGACTGCTTGCATAGCCGCAATTCCATCTAATGCAGTATTTAAAATGCCAGAAAGGAGCGATCGGGATTGATAGAGGATTTCTTCAATTTCCTTGCGTTTGATAATTTCCGCTTGCAACATTCTATGTTGCTTCCGAATCGTTAAATGAGCTTCTAAACGAGCCACGACTTCGGCGATGTGAAAAGGCTTAGTGATATAGTCCACACCACCCAGTTGAAATGCTTGTAATTTGTCAAAGGCTTCGTCTAAAGCACTGATGAACAGAATGGGAATATGACAAAGTTCGGGATCGGCTTTAAAAGCCTTACAAACTTGATATCCATCCATTTCGGGCATTTTTACATCTAACAGAATGAGATCGGGGAGTTTCGATTTTGCCGTCTTGAGCGCTCTACTTCCACTGATGACACTACGAACTGTGTAACCAAGTTTAGAGAGAGAATCAGTCAACAATCTTAAGTTTTCTGGTAAATCATCTACCAATAGGATGTTACCTTTTGACTCAGATAGAGAATCAAAATTCACTAAGTCTTGGTTAATTGATTGGTTCATGGTGCGATCGCCTAGGACAATAGCTCGACAATTTCATCAAATTTATACTGACGATTATATTTTTTGAGGATTTTTACTAAATACGATTCTGGGTTGGGGATCTCTTGAATCAGTTCTTTAACGCGATTACTATCAGCTTCTATGACGGCTTGGTACAATTGCGCCCGCCATTCCTCGGACATTATAGCTAAATCTTCAGAGGCTAATAGGGGATCTGGGTGATCGGCAATAGGCTCTTCCGATACTAGCTCCTCGTAAATATATTGCACCTCTAAATGCTTAGCGATCGTTTCAAAAATCGTACTTTCTTTAAAGGGTTTACGCACAAAATCATCGCACCCTGCGGAGAGCACGATCGCTTTTTCCTCTTCTAATACACTGGCAGTTAAGGCAATTACTGCCGTAGCATTTCCTTTCGTTGTGGACTTAATATATTTGGTCGCCTCATAACCATCCATCACGGGCATTCGCATATCCATCCAGATTAAATGCGGTTCCCACTCATCCCAGATCGCGATCGCCTCGCGTCCGTTGCTCGCTTCTTTGATTTCAAAGCCTAAAGGCGCGAGAAGTCCGATCAATAATTGCCTGTTAATGGCTTTATCATCGACCACCAAAAGTTTATAGGTCGGTTGATTAGGAGCGATCGCAATTGCTCGTCGGGAATAGACATCTCCCTTGCCAGTTTCTTTACCCAATTGCGCCTGAATTGAGAATTTAAAAGTCGTCCCCTTACCCAATTGGCTCTCGACCGTAATATCTCCTCCCATTAACTGGACAAACTGACGGCTAATTGCTAATCCTAGTCCCGTTCCCTCTTGAGCCGCTCGACCAGATTCTGTTTGACTAAAAGCCTCAAATAACTTGGCTAACTCTGTAGAGGCAATACCCACTCCCGTATCGCTAACGCTAAAGTTTATAGTATGGAAAGTATATTCTTGATAGTCTTTGAATCCTTGACATTCTATAGCGTTGACCCTCAAAACCACTTCGCCTTGATGCGTAAATTTAAGGGCATTACCCAATAAATTCAGTAACACCTGACGTAATTTCACACCATCCATATAGATGTAATGGGGCAAATTATCCCCTCGCGCGAAGATTAACTCTAAACCTGCATTTACCGCTTGCAGATGCAGCATATCTTCCAAATCGTTAAGCAATTGATGGAGGTCAACATCATTGAGATTAAGAGTTGTTTTTCCCGCTTCAATTTTAGAAAAATCCAACACATTATTAATTAACGTTAGTAAATATTCGCCGCTATGCTGAATAATTCCTGCATTTTCATACTGTTCAGATGGCAAATGTTTCGTGCGTAACATAAGCTGGGAAAATCCAATAATTGCATTCAGGGGTGATCGCAGCTCGTGGCTCATATTGGCAATAAAGGTACTTTTAGCTTGATTGGCAACCTCCGCATTGTCCTTCGCAATCACTAGCTCGGCGGTGCGTTCTTCCACCCGATTTTCTAAGGTTTCAAACGAGTTTTTTAACTCCGTTGCCATTTGATTAAAAGAGTCAGACAAGGTTGCTAATTCAGTAATATCTTGAAAGCCTAAAAGCCCCTGTTCGAGCGTAGATTTTTGCCATTCTTGCTGCGCTAAAGTCTGACTGGCTTGACTTAATTTCTGGATCGGATTGGTAATTCGACGAGCCGTCAAAATACCAATTCCAATTGCGATCGCCAAAGTAAAACCACATAAAACAATAGTCCATTGCGTGTTTGCCTGAATTTCTGCCATAAAATCAGATTCAGGAACGATCAAAACTGTCAACCAATCCAAATCCACTTGATCTTGAAAGGGTGCAATTTGAATAAAATATTTCCTGTTATCAATAATTACACTGAGATTTTGGCTATTTTTGATTTGATGAAAATCAGTAAAATAATTTTTCAAATAAATAGCTGTTTTTTGAAATACTAAATTATTACTATTAATAATATTTAAACGCTCTAGTTTGGGGAGCCTATTATTACTTGGATTCTGTTTGGAGTTAGTTGCAGATGATTCGGGCGTTAATGGAGCTTCATCAGTAGAACTATCGATCAGCAATCCTTCTCGATCTATGATAAAAGCTTGACCAGTTTTGCCAATTTTTAGGCTTTTTAAAAATCCCCCCAGTTGTTTTAAAGATACGGACGAACCCACAATCCCTTGAAAGACATTGTTGCGATCATAAAAAGGCATAAAATTTAAAGCAACGAAGACAGATTTATCAGTCTTAATGCGCTCGACATTAATTATCCAAATTAACCGATTGGCTTTTTTAGCTTTTTCATACCAAGGGGCATTAGGGGGATATTTATGGGTGTCAAATTTATTGGAACTTCTAACTAGTTTAAGTCGATTTCCCTGATCGTCAGCAATATAACTATTAAAAAAGTAATTAGTTGACTGATCCCTAATACTAATTGTCTGAGAATTATCATCATTTTTTTGTAAGATCAAAAGATCTTTTTGCTCCGTAATAACACCTAAAGAACCGATACCATCAAAGGCTTGCAGTTGCTGTCGAAAGTATTTCTCTAAACTAGCAAAATCTTGCCAAGGAAGCAGATCGAGTTTAATGGCGTTAGCATTATTTTGGAGCACTTCCGTGGGTTTACGGAAGTAATTTTTTAGATTTTCGTGAATGCGATCGCCCACCTCATTCATCAAAGATTCAGAAATATTGTCTACAGCTTTTTGCCCACTACGATAGGAAAGAAATCCTACCAAACCCACAGCACCAATAACTTGCAATACAAAGGGAATAATTAATATTAATTTGAGAGAGGTCTGGTAATTTCTTTGAGGTTTTATGCGGCGATCGCTATTCATGAATTTTAATTCTGGGATTGGATTAATAATACACTTAAGTAGCTAAGCATAAATAAACTTAAAATCCAAAAATCTTTGCCATCCATCTAGGGATTAGTAAAGGCTCTAGTTTTATTCTTTAACGATGCTGAAGTGCTGACACAGCTATGAATCCTTATTTTATTATCTTCTTAAAATATCGCATACTTAATAATGGAATAGTTTGCTTTCTCTCTTTATATTTAGTGTGCCTGATTTCTAAATTTTGATTTTATGCTAGGTTAAAATCTGCCGATATAAATATATAAATAGATTAAATCGAACAAAAAAATTAAAACTAAATCTAAGTTTTAAATCGCAAGTTTTTCCAGATTGCTATTTGAGTCTATAAGTCGATCTCCCTATACAAGTATCTAAGCGCAAAATATAAAACCTCCAAAGCTGTGGCGCACACAGAGCGTGCGCCACAGCTTTGGGATCTCCTAGCTACTTAGCATTCTTAAACATTTATAGCAACGTAAGGTTTAACCCCTAAAGATGAGTGGCGGCGCGAAGCGCCGCCACTCATCTTTAGGGGTTTGATTTGTCTACATTACGGGTTATGATCTTCAAACGGATGAGAAACATTCCTACCTTAAATCAGATGGGCTGAGCCTGATTACTATTCAAGTCAGATCGGGAAGTGTCATATATACTGAGTATTGTATTTTTGACATCCACCCCGCACTGAAGTGACGGGGATTCCTAAGACTCACGACTTAGGTTTCTGCTTCATAGCACCAGCCTTCCGAGATTTACTCTCTTCAGGTCTTACAGTCGCTCCACAGACATTCACCGCAAGCCCTGCGGCAAGAATATTTTTTGCAGCATTCACATCTCTATCGTGATGTGTACTGCACTTAGGGCAATCCCACTCTCTGACATTTAAAGGCAACTTATCCACAACATAACCGCAATGTCCACACCTTTTAGAGCTAGGAAACCAACGATCAATTTTGACAAAAGTGCGACCATACCAATGGCACTTATATTCCAGTTGCCTAACAATTTCACCCCAACTAGCATCACTAATCGAGAGAGCGAGTTTCCTATTTTTGACCATATTCTTCACAGACAAATCTTCGACTGCAATCACTTGGTTTTCACGAACCAGTCGAGTTGTCAATTTGTGAAGGAAATCAAGCCGAGCATCGCTAATTGCTGCATGAACCTTGGCGACTTTCAACCTAGCCTTGTGTCGGTTATTAGATCCTTTCTTCTTCCTGCTAAGCGCTTTCTGTACTTTACGCAATTTACGGCGCTTAGCTTTGAAAGTTTTAGGATTGGCAATCTTTTCGCCATTACTCAAAGCCATCAGGCTAGTAATGCCCAAATCCAAGCCAATTTGATTAGGAGATTCAGGTAATGTTTCGATTACAACATCTACCAGCAAAGATACAGTCCACCGTCCAGAAGGCGAGAGCTTCACCGTAATGGTTGATGGTTCTACACCTTCAGGGATCTCACGGCTCCAACGGATATCCAAAGGGTGAGAACATTTTGCTAAAAATACTTTGCCATCCTTCCACTTGAAAGCAGCTTTAGTAAATTCAGCACTCCCACCGTGATGTTTTTTCTTGAAGTTGGGATATTTTGCCCGTCCTGCGAAGAAATTAGTAAACGCGGATTGTAAATGTCTTAGCCCTTGCTGTAATGGCACACTGCTAACTTCATTAAGAAATTGCAAGTCCTCTTGCTTCTTCCAACTGGTTAGCATTGTTGAGGTTTCAGAGTATCCAACTCGCTCTTGGCGTTCATACCATGCTTCTGTCCTTGCAGCTAAGGCACGGTTATAGACTAATCGAGCGCAACCCATCGTTCTCCTGAGCAAGGCTTCTTGCTCAGCAGTTGGATAGAATCGGTACTTGAATGCTTTTTGTGTCATGCTTACATTATAGCATTTACTGTGTAAAGTATCTAATTTAATATAAAGCCGTGCTAGAAGCACGGGGTTTTTAACCCAGTTTTCCGATAAAAATTTTTTCTAGTTCCAGACTACTTTTAAATCATCTATCTAATATAAATACGAGAGTTGAGATTCAACCTTTTGGGGCGATTTCTAAAACTTCTTGGGGATTCCCATATAAGGACGATCAAACGTAAATTTCTAGCAGCAAAAACTTATGACTAGCCTCAAAAATGTCCTTGAGGAAATCGTTGTCGTAGAAGCACAAGCGCAACTCAAGCAAATCAGCCAACCCATGCGTGAAGCAATTAACCTGAGCGAGGTGGCAGCCTTTGCGCTTAATCGATTGCCCGTGCTCTATGCCAGTACTAGTCGAGGCTGGCTGCAACAGCGCAAACGCGCCCATAGTGAACTAAAAAATCAAGTGACAAACGCTGTCCAGCAGGCTTTACTTGGCATCAAGCGCGATCCTTTGAGAAAGTCCACCAAACTCGCCGCTAGTAAAGTAGAAACGCCAGCCCATGTTTTATCTAGATTACAAAAACTGTTTAGTAAGCTGTCTTTACAATGGCAGGACGTACCACAAGCCTTTCAAGAAACCCTTAACCTCGTAAGCCATTCACAGGATTATGTCGGTTTGAGTATTAACGATCGCCATCGCTTGCAAGATATTAAAGGTTATCTACAACGTAAAAATCCCCAGCAATCAAGCGATCGGGCAAGCGATCGGGATTGGCAATATCAGGCTGACTTACCGAATCCCGAACTTAATTCTTATATTATTTCCGCTTCTTATTTTCTGGTAAATGTTTTAGAAGATCTAGCTATAAGAGAAGTCAAAAACCAACTGACCTATATGGCAAATGTTTTGCCTCGCAAAGTGGGAGTTGATGATGTCTGTGCCTATGTTTTGAACCGACTACCCGCCATGTATGCCACCTCGGAGCAGGGCGTAATTTGGCAGACCCAAAAAGCTAAGGAGCAGTTATCCAGTCAGATTGAGTCAACGGTAATTCAATCTTTAATGACTCTCGGCAAAACACCGCGACGCTTAGCCGATCCCATCCCATTATTCAAATTTGAAGAAGAATGCGAAAAAGCAATTAATGAATTACGCATGATTTTTCAGCGCGATGATATCACATGGAAAAATATTGCCTCCTTAGCGGAATATGCCATTAATAATGAGAAGCAAGGTATCAGTAATTGGCGGCAGCAATGGCGAATGCTCGGACAAATCTATAGTGAAATGTATCTTAAACCTGGGGATGCGGATTTATCACTGGCTTATAATGACGATGGCGAAGTACTTATTGTAAAAGCGCATACTAAACAAGCTTTTGGTTGGCTAGCCGACAATCCGAAGAATTTAGGGATCAGCACTTTGCGGCTTTTTCCTGCGGTTGCGGAGATCGAGTTGTATGGATTTTTTCTCGATTTTTCAGTTAGCTATACTCGCGAAGAGATGGCAGCCGATGGCATTATTTGATCTGTAAGGGTTTGAAGAACACAAGCAACGACAGCTATAAAGCGGTAAAGTAAAGCCAGATCTAAAAATTTGTGTTTATGTCCTTTCAACGTTCTAGTGGCATTTTATTGCATCCCACCTCACTACCCAGCAAATTTGGGATTGGGGATTTAGGAGAGGGAGCCTATCAGTTTATTGAGTTTTTGTCGCGGAGTGGTCAAAAGCTGTGGCAAGTGCTGCCCTTGGGCCCGACAGGATACGGGAATTCTCCCTATATGAGCTTTAGCGCGATCGCAGGTAATCCCTATCTGATTAGTCCCGAACTGCTCGCCAAACAACATTTACTAAAAGAAGAGGATTGGGCAGATCTTCCTGAATTCGATCGCGATCGCGTTGATTTTGAGACTGTGATTCCTTACAAGCGGAAACTCCTAGAGCTAGCCTTTAAACGCTTTCAGCAAGGATATCTCGATCAAGATCTTCAGCATCACCACGATTTATACTTAATTCAGGAACTGTTCAAAAAGTTTTGCATCGAGGAAGCCGATTGGCTAGAAGACTACGTCCTATTCATGGCACTGCACGAAGAAAATACGGAAGTGCTTTGGAATAATTGGGAACCTGCGATCGCCAAACGGGAACCGCAAGCCTTAGCGCTAAAACGTATAGAACTCAAAGATCGCATTGAATTTCAAAGATTCGTCCAGTTTATCTTCTTCGATCAATGGCTGAAACTTAAGCAATATGCCAATATGCGAAACATCAAGATTATTGGCGATATTCCCATCTATGTATCTCACAATAGTGCCGATGTCTGGGCAAATCCCGCCAACTTTGCACTCGATCCCGAAACCTACGAAGTAGAACAGATGGCAGGGGTTCCACCTGACTACTTCAGCGAGACAGGTCAGCTATGGGGAAACCCAGTCTATAACTGGGAATATCTCCAAGAAACGCAATTTGCATGGTGGATCGATCGCTTTCGCTTTTTAAATCGTTATGTTGATATTATCCGCATCGATCATTTCCGAGGATTTGAAGCCTTTTGGCAAGTGCCCGCAGGTGAGGAAACGGCGGTGAATGGAGAATGGCAAGTTGCCCCAGGGACAGAGTTATTCACGAAACTGCGGGAAGTGATGGGCGAGCTACCCATTCTTGCTGAAGATTTGGGCGTGATTACCCCAGAAGTTGATAAATTGCGCGATGATTTTGGTTTCCCTGGAATGCGCGTCCTCATGTTTGCCTTTGGCGGTGGTTCCGATAATTTTCATCTACCCCATAACTACGTACGTAACAGTGTCGTCTATACAGGAACCCATGACAATGACACTGCCGTAGGTTGGTGGCAAAGAGCGAGCCAATACGAAAAGGATTTATTTTACAAATATATAGTTGGCTATGCCGCTGGTGAGCCAATTAACTGGGTACTCGTTCGGATGGCAATGGCAGCGGTATCCCTAATTGCGATTCTTCCTTTACAGGATGTCCTTGGGCTCGATAACAGTGCAAGGATGAATATTCCAGGAACGGCAACAGGGAATTGGGGATGGCGCTATCACGATCCCGAGTTACTCAATCCCTCTCTCAGCGATCGCCTACTGCAAATTACCCAGCTCTACAGCCGTTAAGACGAATCAAAACCCCAAGAATTGACTGGCGGCGCTTCGCGCCGCCAGTCAATTCTTGGGGTTTGATTTGTCCTCATTCAAGGGACTGTAGCTATAAAAACCAAGCCCAGTAAGGGTTTAAAAAGCTCAAAATGGCGTAGCCATTTTGAGCTTTGGTAGCAAACCTTACATTGCTATATTTAGGAAATTGCTAGTTATCAAAATTACCAGCACATAATTACCAGCACATAGAGGTTTGGCAATTCTTACCAAACCTCTATCTTAGTCCTAGGAAACTTGACACAAAATTTGGTATGACAATATATATCTATCATTAACAAATTTCACAAACGATTCACATAAAGTCGTTTTGCCACAAAACAATGTCTTCCCTTGCCTTTGAAGCGCTATTCATTATTTTGCTTGTTATTGCCAATGGCATTTTTGCCATGTCTGAGCTAGCAATTATCTCTGCCCGCAAAGTACGCTTAGAACAATGGGCAAAAGAAGGAAACGCAAACGCCAGATCTGCCTTAAGACTAATTAGCTCTCCCAATAACTTTTTGTCAACTACCCAAATAGGCATTACTTTAATTGGGATTTTAAGTGGTGCTTTGGGGGGTACAACTGTGGCAAAAAGCCTTAAGGAATTGCTAGATACGGTAGTCGTGCTAAGACCCTACAGTGAATCCCTTAGCTTTTCCATCGTCGTTGGCATCATCACCTATCTCTCTCTGGTACTCGGCGAGCTAGTTCCCAAGCGGCTAGCCATGAGCAATGCAGAAAAAATTGCCTGTGCAGTTGCCCCATCGATGCGATTCCTTGCCAATATTGGGACACCGATTGTTTATTTGTTAAGTACATCAACGGAGGCTTTACTTAGTCTATTAGGAATTCAGGCAAACGAGGAATCCCAAGTTACGGAAGAAGAAATCAAAGTGATGATCGCTCAGGGTGCTGAGTCAGGAATGTTTGAAGAAGCTGAACAGGATATGGTCGAGCGGGTATTTCGCTTAGGAGATCGTCCGATCAAATCCTTAATGACTCCCAGAACTGAGATCGATTGGTTAGATGTGGATGCTCCCTTTGAAGAAACGCAGCGAGAGGTTTTAGCCAGTGGACATTCACGTTTCCCCGTCGCCAGAGAAAACCTTGACGACTGTGTTGGCATCGTCGAAATTAAAGCCTTTCTCAATGCGAGCCTCCACGGAAATCCGATCGATTTAGTTAAAGTTAGCAGTCCACCTCTATACGTAGCGGAAACGGCAAGCGCCTTAAGTGTTTTGGAGCAGTTCAAACAATCTGGCGATCGCGTAGCGATGGTCACCGATGAATATGGTGGTGTTGAGGGATTGGTAACCCTAACGGACTTATTAGAAGCGATCGTGGGCGATCTCCCATCTAACGATCGCCAAGGCGATCCCGATGCTATGCAAAGAGAAGATGGTTCGTGGCTGATCGATGGCATGGTATCAAGCGATCGCCTCAAAGAAATCATCGAGGTAGAAGAGCTCCCCTACGAAAAAGATCATAATTACCATACTTTAGGGGGGCTGATGATGACCTATCTCCGCCATATTCCTATGGTAGGAGAACATTTCACTTGGGATAGAATTCGCTTTGAAGTTGTGGATATGGATGGAAATCGCGTTGATAAAGTATTAGTCAACATATCGCCTTTAGAGTCGCTTCCAGACAACGAGCAAAAACAAAACCCTAAAAAGTAGTTCTCAAACAATTCTCAAGCAGTTCTCAAACTATTCTCAAGCAATTCTAAATTTCCCTATTACAGCGAATTACAGCGCTTTGCACTCAAATCCCACCCCAGCAATATATTAAAATTGTTGCTTTGCAACACTTTTAATACCAATTCACGAAAGTGTGACAACACTTTCGTGAATTAAAAACTAAACCAAAAACTAAACCTAGTAAGGATTTTCAAGATAAGAAATGGCTACGCTATTTCTTATCTTGGTATTAAACCGAACTGACATTATTTAGACAAAAAGAATATTAGAACTTCTAATACTTCTGGTTAGTTATACCAATTCACAAAAGTTTTGTCACACTTTCGTGAATTAAAAACTAAACTTCGTAAGAATTTTTAAGATAAGAAATGGCGTAGCCATTTCTTATCTTAATATTGCTGAATATTTAATTAAGTAAGCAGCTAGGCATAATTAAAAGCCAAAACCAGAGAGCTTACCGCATACATAGTGGGCGGTAAGCTCTTCTCGGTTTTAAGTTTACTTATGCCTAGCTAGTTAATGGCAGATTTTATAGCGTTACGAAAGGAAAGCATAAATCAACCAAATTTCAGGAATTAGGGATTAACCGAAATCTGCTTCCGAAGCTTTGAGGAATTATTGATTCCTACCAAAAATTAGCAATGCCGATTTTATTTGTATCTCCAAGAAAAATATTGTATGGTATTTAAACACGGTATTCCTATCAATATATCGTAGATTAATTTCTTGGAGATACGCTCATGAGTTCAAGGCCAAAACCTGTCAGCTTCTTACAATCGTCCATCAAGGCGATCGCTAATTTATTTAGCAGCATATTTAGTCATAAATGGGGACGTAGATTTGTCTCTTTCTTCTTAGCTGGTGCGCTGATCAGCGTCACCTTGGCAGCTTGCACCGCGAGTGACACCAAACCGCCCACAGCAACCGAGACAAAAGCTAGTAGCCCAGCTGCTCAAACATCTCCCGCAGGCACTCCTAAAAAAGATATCGAACTAACCCTCGTCTCCTTTGCTGTCACCAAGCAAGCTCACGAAGCAATTATCCCTAAATTTGTGGAAAAATGGCAAAAGGAGCAAAACCAAAAAGTTACTTTTAAACAAAGCTATGGTGGTTCTGGTTCCCAAACCCGTGCTGTCATCGATGGTTTAGAAGCTGATGTTGTCCATCTTGCTCTTGGTGCTGATACCGATAAAATCGAAAAAGCAGGACTGATCGACAAGGGCTGGGAAAAGGAATTCCCCAATGATTCAATCGTGTCCAAATCCGTTGCGGCTCTCGTAACCCGTGAAGGCAACCCTAAAGGGATCAAAGATTGGTCGGATTTAGAAAAAGATGGCATAAGTTTAATTACTGCTGATCCCAAGACCTCAGGTGTAGCCCGTTGGAATTTCTTAGCATTGTGGAATGCGGCTGTAAAGAAAGGCGGTAGCGATGCTAAGGCTCAAGAATCACTCGTTAAAGTCTTTAAGAATGTACCAATCTTGACTAAAGATGCCCGTGAAGCCACAGATGCGTTCTTTAAGCAAGGTCAAGGCGATGCGCTTATTAATTATGAAAATGAGATTGTTTTGGCTAGTCAAAAAGGACAAAAGGTTAGCTATACCATCCCTGATGTGAATATTTCTATCGACAATCCGATCGCTATTGTTGATAAAAATGTAGCCAAGCATGGCACCAAGGAAGTAGCGGAAGCATTTGTAAAATTCCTCTATACTCCTGAAGCTCAAACTGAATTTGGAAAACTTGGGTTCCGTCCAGTTGACGAAACAGTAGCTAAAGAAAAGCAATTTGTCGATCTTTATCCTAAAGTCAAAGAACTTGCCACAGCGAAGGATCTTGGTGGCTGGAGTGAAATCAACAAAAAATTCTTTGCTGATGGTGCAGCCTTTGATCAAATTCAAGCTCAAATCAAGCGCTAGAGATTACTAGAAGCTAGAACTAGTTTAAACATTTGCAAGGGGCTTCAGCCCCTTGTTGGATCTACCCCAAGTTTTTTGAAACTAACGACAACATGGTAACGACAACCCCTTCCTCGCCCCCTCATAAAAAGCGATCGGAATCGAACCCAATCCTCAATTTCTTTACCAAGATTCCTTGGACATGGGTAATTACTTTTACTTATTTGGCTTTCTTGTTAATTTTGCCGATCGCCGCGATGCTGACCAAAGCCGTCAGCCAACCTTTCGAGAGCTTCTGGAAAACGGCTACTAGTCCCTTAGCCCTATCTAGCTATGAAATTACCTTCGTCACCGCCTTTGCTGCCGCCGCTGTTAATGGTGTCTTCGGAACTTTGATTGCGTGGGTTCTCGTTCGTTACAATTTCTTTGGCAAAAGGTTTTTGGAAGCCGTAGTGGACTTGCCCTTTGCTTTACCGACTGCGGTCGCGGGGCTTACCCTTGCTACGGTCTACAGTGAAAAGGGCTGGATTGGCTCATTATTTGCGCCATCAGGATTTAAGATTGCGTTCACTCGCCTTGGCGTTTGGATCGCTATGATGTTTATCTCATTGCCTTTCATCGTGCGCACTGTCCAACCCGTTCTCTCCGAGTTAGAAAAAGAAATTGAAGAAGCAGCTTGGTCTCTCGGAGCTTCTAAATTGCAAACCTTTATTCAGGTAATTCTACCGCCGCTTACGCCTTCGATTTTAACGGGTGTAGCTCTTGGGTTTTCCCGTGCTGTCGGTGAATATGGTTCGACTGTAATTATTGCCTCCAATACTCCATTTAAGGATCTAATTACCCCAGTTCTAATCTTCCAACGCCTCGAACAATATGACTATGTAGGAGCAACGGTTATCGGTGTAGTCATGCTCGGAATTTCCTTTGTGAGCTTACTTGCCATTAACTTATTACAAGCATGGAGCAAACGTTATGGCTAATCTCAATTCTTCTGTCGCCGATCAACCTCAAAGCTCACCCGAACCAGCCCAATTCAAAGAAAAAAAGAATTTTGCGCCAGCGATTTTAATTGGGATCTCCTTTCTTTACCTAGGGCTGGTGTTGCTGTTACCTGCGGCAAATGTGTTTGTCACCGCATTTAGCAAAGGCTTCGGTCCAATATTGACAGCAGTACAGCGTCCCGACTTCCAAAATGCAATCAAACTTACTCTCGGTTTAGCCGTAATTGCTTTACCTCTCAATACTATTTTTGGACTCAGTGCGGCTTGGGCGATCGCCCGTAACCAATTTCCTGGCAAAGCTTTGTTGCTGAGCATTATTGACCTACCATTTTCGATCTCCCCTGTGGTTGCAGGTTTAATGATCGTTTTGTTATACGGGCGACTGGGCTGGTTTGGCTCATGGCTAGAAGCAAATGACATCAAGGTGGTATTTGCTTTTCCTGGAATGCTACTCGCCACCATTTTTGTAAGTATGCCCTTCATCGCCCGTGAAGTCATTCCCGTTCTTGATGAGATGGGAACCGATCAAGAAGAGGCCGCACGTACCCTTGGTGCTAGTGATTGGCAAATTTTCTGGAGAGTAGTTATTCCCAATATCCGATGGGGTTTACTTTACGGATTAGTTTTAACTAATGCTAGAGCTATGGGCGAGTTCGGTGCAGTATCCGTGGTTTCAGGGAATATCGCTAGTAAGACCCAAAGTTTACCGCTATTTGTGGAAGAATCTTACAAACAATACGAAACTGAAGTAGCCTATTCAGCCGCTGTACTTCTAGCACTATTAGCCGTAGTGACGCTGATTCTCAAGGAAATTTTAGAACGCAGAACCAGCAAGAAACAAAGTTAATTAAAACTAATAAGTAGCTAGGCATAAGTAAACTCAAAACCTAGAAGAGCATACCGCCCGCTGCGCGGGCGGTATGCTCTCTGGGTTTGGTTTTTAATTATGCCTAACTACTTAATTACACAGGAGAGGCGACCTATAGTGTCGTCTTTTTTTGTGATTAATAAACTATATCTAAAAAATGATGGTAATTGTAACAGTCGGAACAAGCTATTTCGACAGCGATAGGTTAGAGTCCTTAGTAAAAAACTATAAGGAGTTTCTCTAAATGACTATTGATACTCGCCCTATAACCAAAGATGTCAAGATCCGCATTCCCGAAGACCTCCATGATGAACCTGTTATTTCTCAATTGATTTCCCAATATGGGGTCGTTGTCAATATTGTGTCCGCCAGTTTAGGCGCTCATGCGGGGAGTGGCTGGTTTCATCTCACCCTTCAAGGTACTCATTCCCAAATTCAAACAGCGATCGCCTATCTCAACGATCTCGATATTGAAATCTGGGAAGATCACCACGACCCCAATACCGCACTTTAGCTACAGCTTTGGTAAACCCCAAAACCAGAAAGCGCAACGCCCGCGTCGCGGGCGTTGCGCTTTCTGGTTTTGGGGTTGCTACTTAATAGACTCAAAACCTTGGGCGATCTATATTCGATCGCCTAAGGTTAGGTATAGTTGCGACCACGCCAACTTTTCGGTCTGGTGAGAGCGGAGATCCAGATACGGATCGCCGCCAAGGGATCGGCAAGCGGAGAGAGCCAAAACCAAAAGCCCACTTCCGTATAACTAGAACGGATACCGAAGGTCAATAAGCAGCGAATGCTAACAAGAAAGACATTCAGCCAAAATAGGATACTCGTAGGTAGTGATGCCGTAGGTTGCCAGATTAACAGAGAAATTAATAGGGGCAGCGGCAATCCCTGCACCGCAGTAAGTAATAGACAATCAGCCAAGGTTTGATTTGGGGTGGAAGCATCTTTGAGATCGAGCGATCGCCCCCATTCGCGCCATGTTTCGCCCATAGAAGTGTACATCCGCACCTGCATTAACGCGGCACCATCAAGGAATCCGACCTTTGCACCTCTCTGGGCAGCAGCTCTGGCGAGAGTAACATCATCACAAAAGGAGGATTTAGCAAGCTCATAGCCATTTAACTCAACCAATTTGGCACGTCTAGATAGGAAGCATTGACCATTTGCCATTACCCGATCTTCAGTGAACTGAGTGCGATCGCCTGTTGCCCCAAATCGGAAAATGAGGGTGATTAATAGGGCTGGTTGTAACCATTGTTCGCCCACAGTCTTAAGGATAAATTTGGGAGAGAGCGACACAATATCAAATTCGTTGGCGGTTGCTTGGGCAACTAGGCTAGCAACTAATCCCTGTTGGGGCAAAGTATCGGCATCAATGCCTAGTACCCATGTACTGGTCGGATCGCTCTGGAGAAAGCCATTATGTAAAGCCCAAGGACGACCGATCCAGCCCTCTGGTAAAGGATCGTCGGTCACAAGCTTTAAAGGAATGGGAAAATCCTGCTGCAATTTCTGGACATATTCGGGCGTGCCATCCTGCGATCGGCTATCAACCACAATAATCTCTTTAGCTGCTTGATCGCGTAAGCCTTCCAAACAGGTTGGTAGGCGATCGATCTCATTTAAAGTGGGAATGACAATCGAGACTTGGGGATTTTGTTTAGCCAGAGTCTCATCCGAGTTAGCTAGAGGCAATAAAGGAGCCGTGCGATCGCGCCCAGTACTGAGCCGCTTTAAAAGTACAAGTGTCGAGGGGACTTGTAACAACAAAAAAAATAGCGAAAAGCCTGTCAAAAAAAGCGGGTTATTCAACTTCGATGGAGATGCTTACATTCTAAAAGCCAATCCTACCTTAATTCGCTCGAACTTATTGGACTCTCCCACGAAATTAGAACCAATATTTTCGTTAAAGTGCCGCAAAAGAGCATTTTTTAACGAAAATATTTTGGTTCTTGCAATTATTCTTCTAGGAGACTTCTCAACATCCAAGCTGTTTTTTCATGGACTTGGAGGCGTTGAGTTAGGAGATCGGCAGTGGGTTCATCGTTGGCTTTTTCGGCGATCGGGAAAATAGAACGAGCCGTACGAGTTACGGATTCCTGCCCTTCAACCAATAACTTGATCATTTCTGTTGCCTTGGGTACTCCTTCAGTCTCAGGGATTGAAGTAAGCTTGGCGTAGGCAGTATAGGTTCCGGGGGCAGGGATGCCTAGCGAACGAATGCGTTCAGCAATGAGATCCACAGCGAGAGCAAGTTCGGTATATTGGGCTTCAAACATAAGGTGCAATGTATTGAACATTGGTCCCGTTACATTCCAATGGAAATTGTGGGTCTTCAGATATAGAGTGTAGGTATCAGCAAGCAAGCGCGATAATCCATCAGCGATCGCAATTCGATCTTCTTCCGATATGCCGATATTAATCGAACTAGACAGGTCTTTATCTGATTTTTCTTTATTTTTAGCCATTACACTTTACTTAAATAGTTTTGCAAGAATTATAACCAACAAAACCATACCAATGAAGCCCCCGATTGATGGGTTTCATTACTATTAAAAAAGAATATAAATCAACTTAAAGAGCCACCATTCTCTTATCGGCTTTTAGGTAGTTCAGCTTTTCAAAGCCCAAAAGTAAAAGCCTTGCTTAGCAAGGCTTTTACTTTTGGGCTTTGAGAGAGGGGTTGCTACGCAAACCCTCTCTCAAAGCTAGTTCCAAATTATCCCCAACTCACGTTAGTTAAATATAAAAACCTAACCTGCGGCGCACGCGCAGCGTGCGCCGCAGGTTAGGTTTTTATACCAATTCACGAAAGTGTGACAACACTTTTGTGAATTGGGATAAAACCCAGTAAGGTTTTGAGATTCCCAAAATGGGAATCTCAAAACCTTACTGGGTTTAAATCTTTAATATTCGATGGTCATACTCTCGTAAGTTATGCCACGGGTGGTACGAATTGTCTCAAGGGGCTTAGCCTTAATTTTGTTCGCAAATTGAGCTTCTGTCATTTCCAAGTTCACCGCATTATTCTCGACTTCACTATCTAACTGCGCGAGATCGCGATCTAGCTCGGCAAGGCGATTAATGATTTGTTGTTGGCGATCGCATACTCGCACCAGTTCTTGTTGTAAGCGCTCTTTCTCATTGGCAAGCTGATGCATCTGAATATATAACGCCGATGGGGTCTTACGCAGAGGCATAGAACGCAACTTCGGTTGAATGGGGCGACGAGATGCGCGAGAAATAGTCATAGAATTTAGTCCCAATCGACATGTGATGGTTTGATTGTCAGGGAAAGTCTTGATGAAGCAATATGTGCTTACTTTGTGATTACTTAATGTGTGATTACTTAATGTTAGATGGCTCAAAGAATACTTTGTATAAAATAAACCCAACTAGAGCCATGATGCCAATGGAGATCGCCGCAGTGACTAGCTTAAACACAAAATTCAGCAATGTAAAAGCAACTAAGCCAATGACGATAATTGCAGCGATTTTGGTCGCTCCAGTTAGACTATTTACCCAAGCAATGAGACTTCCCAGACTGCTTTTAGCAGCATCTACGCTCTTTTCTACAGCAATAAATTCTGGCTCAGCGCGTTTATTAGGATCATGGGGCTGGCTACTTGCCTGTTGCTTGTTGCCCATCACTTCGCGTTCCAATTCACGAAAGCGCTCTTCAAGGTTATCAGTTTGACTCATAGCAGCAATGAATAAAAATCTAGTTTCCATTCTACCGTATTCGCATCTACCCTATTCGCAGAGATATAGCTATAGCCACTTAAGTCAGGACATCAAACCCAATAGAGAGTTGCGGCGCGAAGCGCCGCAACTCTCTATTGGGTTTGATTTTTGTCCTAACATTACTGACTATAGCTATCTATAGCTATACTGCGCTAATTGCAAACTTAAGCCTAGAGACCTATCCCGAATCTTGTAACAAATTGTTAAAATAATCTATAGACTTAGCTTATAGATGAGCCTCCTAAAATCCTACCTAAAATCCTATGTCCGCAACCAAAACAGATTTTGAGTTAGATCGCTACGATATCAATGCGATCGCAAATTATTACCGCAATCAACCTTTGCGGGTCTGGTGGCGATGCATAGTGATTTTTGTACCCCTCATCTGGTTATTTTTGAGGCTTCGCTTCAGCGCTAAATCCTCGACAACTGAATTAAAAAAACTAGCGATCGAATCGCGTAAATTATTAACTCGTCTGGGACCAGCCTTTATCAAAATCGGTCAAGCCCTGTCCACGCGCCCTGATATCGTCCCGCCCATATTCATGGACGAGCTTGCAGAACTACAAGACCAATTGCCCCCATTTCCGAATGAAATTGCTTTTCAGTTCATTCGCGATGCCCTAGGAGCCGATCCCTTGGATGTGTATGCAGAGATTTCCGATAATCCGATCGCAGCGGCATCCCTCGGACAGGTTTATAAAGGCAAGCTCAAAACAGGCGAACTCGTGGCGATCAAGGTACAACGTCCCGATATTGCTGCGGGCATTGCCCTTGATATGTACATTCTGCGCGGTATTGCCACATGGTTAAAAAAGACCTTCAAATTTGTGCGTACCAATTTAGCGGCAATTCTTGATGAATTTGCCAGCCGCATTTTCGAGGAAATGGACTATACCTTTGAAGGTCAAAACGCAGAAAAATTTGCCAAATACTACGGAGAGCTTGAAGGGATTTATGTTCCTAAGATCTATTGGCAATACACCGCTAAGCGAGTATTGACGATGGAATGGATTGAAGGTATCAAGCTCACCAATGTCGAAAAAATCAAAGAACTAGGGTTTAATAGCCGTCACATTATTGAAGTTGGCGTGCAATGTTCTTTACGCCAGTTGCTTGACTATGGCTATTTCCATGCCGATCCCCACCCAGGCAACTTACTGGTCATGGGCGATGGCAAGCTCGCCTACCTTGACTTTGGCATGATGAGCGAAGTTTCCGCAGAACAAAGATTTGGACTCATTGAAGCGATCGTCCATCTGGTCAACCGTGATTTTGCCGCACTTTCTAAGGACTACGTACGTTTGGGCTTTTTGACCGAGGATATTGATTTTACGGCGATCGTTCCCGCCCTATCTGAAGTCTTTAATCCCCCTGAGGGTCAGAGCTTGACGCAAATGGATTTTAAAGACATGACCGATCAGCTTTCCCAGATCATGTATGACTATCCTTTTCAGGTTCCAGCCTACTACGCATTGATTATTCGATCGCTAGTTACTTTAGAGGGAATTGCCTTTAGCGTCGATCCTAATTTCAAGGTTTTAGCTGTTGCCTATCCCTATGTGGCTAATCGTTTATTAAATGACTCCGCGCCCGAACTCAGAATGGCTCTTAAGGATTTACTATTCCGCGATGGGGAATTCCGTTGGAATCGTTTAGAGAATCTATTAAGTAATGCTCAAACTAACCCCGACTATGATTTGAGTGGAACTCTAGACAAAGGAATTGACTTCTTACTTTCCGATCGCAGTGAATTTATGCACGATCGCATCATCGATGAGATCGTTAAGGGTATTGAAGTTGAGACAAGCAAACGCCTGCCCGAAAGACTGCGCAGTTCCCTCATCGGTGATATTGTTGCCGATCCGCAAGTCAAAGCGACGATCGCAAAGCCCGATACTCCATCCAGTTTGGGCTATATCGCTAGGTTATGGTCGATCCTTCAGAAAGATAATGCCATCTCTCCGACGGAAATTTTGCCCTTAGCCACAAGGATTCTCAGTAAGCGTCAAACCCTGACCTTGGGGCGGGATGTGATTTCTAAATTGGCTCAGCGATCGCTAGTGCGTGCGGTTAGGGAAATGTTACTTCGCGACGAGAGAAAATATCAACATGATAAGCAGCAGGATTCCATCAATATTTCCCATAAAATGCCTCTGGTCGAAGAGCGCGAATTAGTCGGTTCTGGTGCTTCTTCTGGCAGTTCTTCTGGTGCTTCTTCAGGCTTACGGCGATCGGTCAATGGACGTAGTTGGTA